>JAQTSA010000116.1 GCA_028711575.1 Candidatus Omnitrophota bacterium
AATTAACTGGTCTATTCACGGCATATCCTCCTTGTTGAAAGGTTAGTAATTGGTAGTTACCATACCTTTTGAGGGTATGCCGTTTTTACTTATTTGTCAATTTGCGAATAATAGTTTACAGTATCAAACAATGGGAAAAATAGCAGGCCGGCTTAAAGCATATCAATAATCTTATCTAAGCCCATTGAGCGGGAACCCTTAAGAAAGATAAGCTCTTCGTTTTTTTTATTTTTAGCTATAAAACTAACTATATCCGAAAGATTATTAAAATGATAGGCTTTTTTGTAGCCTTTATTATGCAATTGGAAAACCAAATATTTCATATTCTCGCCAATCGCCAGACAATACTCAAAATTAGCTTTTATTATCTCCGGCGCTAAACGAGAATGATAAAGTGAAGCTTTTTCGCCTAACTCAAGCATATCACCAACAACGGCTATTTTTTTCTGACGATAACTCGACATCACCTTTAAGGTCTCCTTAAAAGAATAGGGATTAGCGTTATAAGCGTCATTTATAAAGGTGAAATTTGAAGTTTTTATCTCTTGCATCCGCATTGAAGGAAAAGAAAAGCCACTGAGCATTCCGGTAGAGTCTTTAACACTAACACCTTTTAGATAAGCCGCGCAAATTGCCGCAAGAGCATTATAGAAAAAAGCCGGAAAATTAGTTTTAAGACACATTTTATATTTACCATTAACAGTAAAAATAGATTCCCGGCTGTCGGTTTTGACAAGTTTACCGTATACACCTTTCTGTTTAGATGTTAAAGTTTTTCCGAACCAGTAAACGTTACGGCAGGAATCAACTTTGCTTAAATAAGGGTCATCGAGATTTAAAACCGCTTTAATCTTAGGGTTTGACTCCAAAAGAGCCGTCTTTTCCTTAAATACCCCATCTAAGTTCTTTAGGCCGTAAAGATGTACCGGTTTTACGAAAGTAATTACTCCGACATCCGGCTTTAGAATTGAACTTAACTCCTTTATTTCTCCCGGAGCGTTTGTCCCTAATTCCATAACCAGGATTTTTTCTTTGTTGTAAGAAAAAACAGTTTTAACCAATCCGAAAATATTGTTTTCAGTATTTAAATTATTCCAGACCGAATATTTTCCCCGAAGAAGAAAGCCCAGCATTTCTTTAGTTGTTGTTTTACCAACTGAGCCGGTTACGGCGTAAACAAAAGGTTTTTTTTGAGATAAAATAAATTCCGCTATTTTCTTTAAAGCGACGATACTATCTTTAACAACGACAACTGTAACTTTCTTAGACAGTTGAGGCACTTTTTCACAAATAATCAGGCTTGCGCCATTTTGAACAGCTTGATTGATATAATCATGTCCGTCTTTATCCCGACCTTTGAAAGCAATAAAGGCATAACCTTTTTTAATCGTCCGGGAATCGATAGAACAAAAATCAACCCGTTTAAAAAAAGAACGGTTTATAATCTTTTCGGGCTTAATTATTTTTTCCAGTATATTGACAGTATTTATCATAACTAATATTCAGCCGGCTGATTACTCCCTAAAAAAGCAATTAAGTAATCAGCGATTAAATTGTTCAGTTAACCCTCTGCATTTTCAAGGTCAATCAGTTTAACACTAATCAGTAACGATTCTGCCCGCTCGACAGATAGACTTTACGACATCACGATCCGTAAAATCTATACGTTTATCTCCAATTATCTGATACGTTTCATGCCCTTTGCCGGCGATAAGAAGCGCTGTATCTTTTTTAAATCTTTTCTTTTCAATCGCCTTTTTTATAGCGTTCTTTCGATCAACAATAATAGTATATCGCTTATTTTTGAATCCTTCTACTATTTGTAAACAAATTTTTTCCGGGTCTTCCCAACGCGGATTATCAGAGGTAACAATAGTAAAATCAGACAATTTACAGGACACATCACCCATCATTAGACGTTTTCCCTTATCACGGTTTCCGCCACAGCCAAAAAGAGTAATAACCTTAGCAAATCCGGCCTGTTTTAAACTTAAAATAGCCGCGGCTAAAGCGTCCGGGGTATGGGCATAATCAACGTAAATTCCCGGACAAACCTCCTCCAACCGTCCAGAGACACCGTTATAACTAGAGACTATTTGGGCGATTTTCTTAATCGGATAACCTAAAGAAGAAACACTTAAAATCGCCGAAACAAGATTAGATAAATTATGCCGGCCAATTAGCCGAGTTTCAAAAGCCGCGCCAATATTTTCGCCCTTAATAACAAAACTAGAGCCTAGGCGGCTAAATTTTATGCCAGAAGCCAAAAATCCAGCTTTTGATTTATCGTCACCAATGCTGAAAGTTTTGCCAGCCTTAACTTCAGCCGACAATTTTTTTCCATATTTGTCATCATAATTAATTATCTTTAATGCCGAGGGATTATCGATAAACAATTTTCGCTTAGTTTTGAAATAATTGATCATTGTTTTATGATAATCGAGATGATCCCGGGTCAGATTAGTAAAAATACACTGAACAAAATTAAGGCCTTTAACCCTTTGTTGAGCTATCGCGTGAGAAGAAACTTCAATTACAATATAGCGCACTTTTTTCCTGCGGCATTCAGCCAAAAATTTTCGCAAATAAAGATAATCGGGAGTTGTATGAGTAGAAGAAAACTTTTTATCGTTTATAAAATAAGCGACCGTTCCCAGCAAAGCCGCCCCAACATTAAGTTTTCTTAAAATAGAATAGATACAATGAGTTATCGTTGTCTTACCATTGGTTCCGGTTACGGCGATAACTTTAAAATAATCTTTTTCGTAACCATAGAATTTGTCAACCGCCGCCTCAAAGGCCACTTGAATATTATCGACAAATATTACAGTTTTTTTTAAGTTCAGTTGGGTTATTTTAAGTTTGTCTTTTTTATCAGCGACAAAACAAAGACAACGGGTTTGAACTCCAACAAGAGCGGAAAAAACATCAAAATTATTTCCGCCGCGGACAAAAAACAAATCGTTCTTTTTTAAAGAACGGGAATCAAAGCTGATACCGCAAGCATTTAGTTGGGCCACCGATTTATTAAGTCTGGTTCCAGCTAACAACTCTTTAACTTTCATGACGTTTAGTAAATATTTAAAAATTAAGAAGTTTTTCGCGGTTCACATAGAGATTAACTTTTTCCGCTATTCGCTTAAATAATGGAGCAGCCACCACTCCGCCAAAGTGATGTTTTCGCGGTTCGTCAATACTTACGGCAATTACAATCGGCATCTCTTCATCACTGATAAACCCGATAAATGAAGCACGAAAATCATCAGGAGAATAACGTCTAATCTGGGTATCATACTTTTGGGCAGTCCCGGTTTTACCGCCAATAACGACACCAGGTACTTGAGCCCGTTTTCCGGTACCGTCACTTACAACCTCTATCAAAATATCTTTAGCTCTTTGGGCGGTTTCGGCTTTAATAATCCGCTTTCTTTTCGGTCGATTTTCTTTTTCAAAGAAGGGAGCATTGATTCTCTTAACGACATAAGGTTCAATAAGGTATCCGCCATTAGCGACTACCGCCAAAGCCCGGGCTAACTGAACAAGGTTTACCCCGACTTCCTGGCCGATCGGCATAATATAAGGCGAAGTATTTGACCATTTTGAAACCGGCTTGATCATACCTGAAACCTCACCGTCAAGATCAATCCCTGACCTTTGGCCAAAGCCAAGACGACATATATAGTGATAAAGAATATTACTGCCCAAAGAAGAAGCTATTTTAGCGACGCCAATGTTGCTCGACTTTTTAAAGACCTGTTCAAACGTCAGATTCCCGTACGGACGCCAGTCATGAAGAGTCGTTCCCGGAACTTTAAACTGTCCATTTTCACAAAAGATGATATCTTCGTTATCATATTTATCTTCTTCAATCGCGGCGATTAAAGTTACAATTTTAAAAACGGATCCCGGCTCAAAAGTATCAGTAATCGCGTTGTTTTTTAAAAACTTTAAGCTATTACCGTCAAAATTGTTAGGATCAAAAAAAGGAAAATTCGCTAAAGCTAAAACCTCTCCCGTATCAGCCTTGAGGACGACAACACTTCCCGCCCGGGCCTTATAGTCAAGTACTGTCTCTTGAAGAAATTTTTCTGTCCAATATTGGATATGAGAATCTATGGTCAGCGTTAAGTCCGCGCCTTTTTTAGGCACCAAAACTTTAGTACTGACAGTAATCTCCCGGGAAGCTGAATCCTGTAAAACCCTGACAAATCCGTTTTTTCCGCTTAAATACTGATTATACCCCAGCTCTACTCCCTCTAACCCCTGGTTATCGATATTAACGATACCCAGCAGCGAAGAAGCTAATTTACCTTCAGGATATACCCTTTTTTCTTCTTTAATGAAGTCAATTCCCTTAAATTTAAAACTTTCGATTTTTTTCTTAGACTCTAGAGATATCTTTCGTTTAAGCCAAACAAAGCGTTTTTTGCGCTCAAGTTTGCTTCTAACCGCTGATTTAGGAATTTCTAAGTAAGCGGCCAATTTCTGAGCAGTATCATTAAGATTTTCGATTAATTTTGGGTCAGCGAAAATTGAATAAAAGTTAAGACCTTTTGCCAAAATTTTACCGTTTCTATCAAATATTTTTCCCCGGGAACCCTCCAGGCGGATAAGCCGGTAATACTGATCCTGAGACCGATTACAAAGAAAGTCTCTGCGAATGACTTGAAGATAAAATATCCGGCAGCCAAGGACAATGAATACAATCACAAACAAATAAAAAATATAATTATAGCGCTGACTTTTAGCCATTGTCTTGTTTAAATTATTAAACGAACCTTTTAAAATATTCCTCGCATATCACAAACCGAAAAACCGACTTTAAAATCTTTAAAAAATTTCTTCAAAAGAATAATTAAAAAAACAACTCAACTGACAGTTTTAGATAAATAAGCCTAATACACTTATTTTAATAAGTTACTTAGAAGTTACAAGGTATTTTAAGAAAAAGGTCTGACTATTGCCGGTTTTGAGCTACAGCGTCAGGCACTTTAGAGACAAACCGGTTAAACAAGGAAACAAGGCGGTTTTCTGAGGACAGATCTTTGCCTTTAGGACCATTCAAATTTAAAGCGACTATCTTATCTCTATCAGCTAAAACGAATTGATTATTATCACTCCATTCATTAATTTTAGCGAGAGAAGTTTCCTTGGAAATGTTATAAATAAGATAATCTTTTCTATCTTTTAATTCGAAAAGACAGCGCTGATCCTCAGTAAGTTCATAGGCTTGAACGAAACATAGCACCTTTTGATGCAGATAGAAAAAGGCTAAAGAGAACAGCGACAAAATTATAAGAAAACTTTTAACTAATTGGGACAAATAAGTTTTTCTCATTAACAACACACCTTTTCGGCAATTCGCAGTTTTGCCGACCGGGAAGGTTTATTTTCCGAGATTTCAAGATCTTCGGGCTGTAATGGTTTTTTAGTTACAATGTTTAGCCCCCCGATACTGGAAATCCGCTTAAAAGCGTGTTTCACTATCCTATCTTCAAGTGAATGAAAGGAAATGACGCCAATCCTTCCTTGAGGATTAAGAAAGCTCACCGCTTTATCTATTGCCTTTTCTAAAACATCCAATTCCCGGTTAACCGCGATACGTAAAGCCTGGAACGCGCGAGTTGCCGGATGAATACGATATTTAGCATATTTACCGGGAACAGAATTTAAAATTATTTCTACCAGTTTAGTCGTTGTAGATATCGGTTCAATTCTTCGTGACTGAACAATTGAAGCGGCAATTCGACGTGAGTAATGCTCCTCGCCGAACTTACGGAATATCTGCTCTAACTCCCGTTCGCTTAGATTATTTACTAAATCATAAGCCGAGAAAAAAGAATCCGAATCCATTCGCATATCCAATGGCCCTTCCTGCAGAAAGCTGAAGCCTCTTTGAGCGTCAGATAACTGATAAGTCGATATCCCTAAATCAAAAATGAAAGCATCAACTTTCTGAATTTTAAGGTCGCCTAAAACATCATCAAGATTTAAAAAATCACTTTTGAAATAAATAACCCGGCTCCCGACAGAAGAAAGACGCTGAGAAGCTATATTGAGAGATCTTTCATCCCGCTATAATCCAATAAGGATAGAGACAGCCGGCATCTTTTCCAGCAGCTTAA
>JAQTSA010000117.1 GCA_028711575.1 Candidatus Omnitrophota bacterium
GGCAGAAGTTATTCGCTTAATGGACGGCGCTTTAGCTCCGACGTTATCAGTCAGCGAATACTTTTTTGAACATACTCCTTTAGAAAAAGAGAAGAAAGTTATAAAGATTTTTAAGGGCATCAGAGATTATATATCAAAAACAATGGAAAAGTCAAAGATCTCTGATTTAGTCTGACCTATTTTTAGATGAGTTGTAAAAGAAAAATTATTCAAGTTGAGAAGCTAAACGGCAATATTGAAACAAGAGCTATTGATTTGGTTTTAAATGATATAGCTCAAGCAGTTAAAGAAATTAGATATGGCTCTGTTCAGATCCATATTCAAGATGGAAAAGTAATTCAGATTGATAAAGTCAATAAAGTAAGATTGTCCTAAACAAAAACTATAAAAGCTTTTTATTGGCCAATCAAACATTCTTTCTGAAAAGTTTTTGTTTTTTAGTAAACGGTGACCTTATAACCTTTAACCGTTGGTAGCGACAAAAATATCCCGCTCGAGCCAAATGTTGGCAAGCAGAAAACTGCAGCCGGTTGATCTATTGAAAAAATGTTTCTAGCTGACCAGTCAACTGGAAGATAGAGCGAAGACGTCTGAGGAGAGAACGACTATGAATAAGATCGTTTTAACTTGTCTTTTGCTTGTTGGTCTGTTGACAGTGAATTATCCAGTCTTAGCGGATTCTAATTGGCAGTATTGGAGCGGGTACACCTTTAGCCGAGCGATCAATGACAACTTAGTCTTTAATCTGAAACCAGAGGCCAGATTCTTTTATGAACCATGCAGTCTTTACTACACTCAAATTGATATTGGACTCGACTACAAAGTATCTGATTGGTTGACGGTCAGTCCTTACTATTGTCATATTGAGGAAGAGAAGAGAGGAGATTTGCTGAGTGAGTCCCGGCCGCATTTAAACGCTACTTTTAACTTTAAACTGTTTGGCTTCAAAGTTAGTGATAGGAGCCGGTTTGAATGCCGGATTACCGAGGCTAAAGATTCTTTTCGTTATCGCAACAAATTGACATTTAAATTTTCCAAGGTTAGCAAGTTTAAGATTCAGCCCTTTATTTCTGAAGAACCGTTTTATGATTTGGCTGCTGATAAACTTAACAAAAACCGAATTTATGCCGGAATTGATTTCGAAATGATTAAAAACTTTAAAGCTGGTATCTATTACATCCTTGAGGCTAGTAAGAATTCCGGGAACTGGACAAATAGTAATGTTTTAGGAACGACTTTAATTTATTCTTTCTAACTTGCTAAAAGGAGATGAAAATGGCTAAACGGATATTAAATAGTTTACTGATTATTAGTTTGTTCTTTATCCTGACTCTGAGGAGCGAGGCGGCAGAGGTAAAGGAAAAAGAAATTAAAGGGGCAATAATGATTTCCGGCGCTTGGGCTCTTTATCCGATGGTCGTTAAGTGGGCCGAGGAGTTTGGAAAAATCCATCCTAAGGTAAGAATTGATGTCGCTGCCGGGGGGGCTGGTAAAGGTATGGCTGACGCTTTAGCTTCGGTTGTTGATATCGGCAATGTTTCCCGGGCTATCTATCCCGAAGAGGTCAAAAAGGGAGCTTGGGCAATACCGGTGACAAAAGATGCGGTTGTCCCTAGCATTAACGATAAAAATCCTTTTTTGCCTGAGATACTATCTAGAGGGCTGAAGAAAGAAGCTTTGACTCATATCTGGGTTGATGATGTCTCAAAAAGTTGGGGTAAAGTGCTGGGTATTGAGGCCCCGGATTTAGTTAATGTTTATACCCGGTCTGATGCTTGCGGAGCAGGTGAGACTTGGGCTCGTTATTTAGGTGCCAAGCAGGAAGATCTGTCGGGAATCGGCGTATATGGCGATCCCGGTGTGGCCCAAGCCGTTAGAAAAGATTCGTTGGCGGTTGGTTATAACAATATCAACTTTGTTTATGATCCTAAAACCAAAGATCAAGTTGAGGGCGTAAGAGTTTTACCGATCGATCTTAATGAAAACGGAATAATCGATAAAGAAGAAAATTTTTACGATACCCGTGATGATATCATTCAGGCGATTGCTTCTGGTATATATCCTTCTCCTCCGGCAAGAGACTTATATTTTGTTTCTTGCGGCCGACCGAAAAAGGCGGTGGTGATTGAGTTTATCAAATGGGTTTTGACTGATGGTCAGAAATATGTCAGTGAAGCCGGATACATTAATTTGAGTAAAGAAAAAATAGAAGAAGGCCTAAAAAAACTTAACAGCGATTAGATTAAAATAAATAAGATTGCCTTTTTAGAAAAAAACAAAGTTATCCTGATCTTTTAATAAAAGACTTAAAGCCAGATGAACAAAAAACGACTATTAAAAGACAAAATCGCCGCTAAATTTATGCTCGGCTTGGTTATTTTTTCCGGATTATTGGTTTTTTTAATAGCTTTTGGCCTTTATTATCGTGCTAAACCAATTCTTGATATCAAACCATTAGGTCAGCTCTTATTTTCATCGAGTTGGCGTCCTTTACGCGGGGATTTTGGTTTTTTTCCTTTTATTATCGGCACGTTTTGGGTTACGGCTGTAGCAATTTTTATTGCTGTACCTTTTTCTTTATTAACTGCGGTTTATCTTTCGGAATATGCCCATAAACTTGTTCGTGAATTAACTGCGCCGCTAATCGATCTGTTAGCCGGAATACCTTCAGTAATTTACGGGATATGGGGAGTGTTGGTCGTCGTTCCCTTAATAAAAAATCATCTCGCACCCTTTTTGGGAACGTTTTCTACCGGATACAGTGTGCTTAGTGCGGGAATAGTCTTGGCAATAATGGTTTTTCCGGTAATCATTCATGTGGTTATCGAAGTATTAAGGTCAATTCCAAATGAGTTGAGGGACGCCTCTTTAGCCTTAGGAGCGACAAAGTGGCAAACGGTTAAGCACGTAGTTCTCTTAAAAGCTTTACCGGGAATTGTCGCTGCTGTGGTTTTAGGTGTGTCTCGGGCTTTTGGCGAAACAATGGCGGTATTGATGATCGCTGGAAATGTAGCCAAACTTCCCGGCTCAGTCTTTGATCCGGCATACCCTTTGCCGGCGTTGATCGCTAATAATTACGGAGAGATGTTGTCGGTTCCCCTATATGACTCGGCATTACTGCTTGCTTCGCTGATTTTGCTGGTTGTAGTTTTAGGTTTTAATGTGTTATCAAGAATAATTCTGATTCGAATTGAGAGGAGGATTCAGTAAGATGAATAGAGCAAGAATAGAAGAAAACCTGTTTAAAGGGTTGATGCTGATTTCTACAGTTACGATTCTTACCTGTTTACTGCTTATTTTGGGAACAATTATTGTCAAAGGATTGCCGGCAATGAATTGGGCAATGGTTAGCCAAATCCCAAAAGGAGGATTCTATCTCGGTAAAGAAGGCGGGATACTCAACGCGATTCTCGGCAGTCTTTATTTAGCAACAATCTCAACGGTTCTTTCCATTTTAATAAGTTTGCCGGTAGTTTTGTACCTTAATGTCTACGCTAAAAAAGGGTCGCGTCTGGCATACTTCAGCCGTTTTTCGTTTGATGTTTTATGGGGTATCCCTTCGATAGTTTATGGCGCCTTTGGTTTTACGATTATGCTTTATTTGGGGTTACGGGCGTCTCTTTTAGGTGGGATTATTGCTGTAACTTTTTTAATTTTTC
Organism: Candidatus Omnitrophota bacterium; assembly: GCA_028711575.1. Taxonomy (GTDB): domain Bacteria; phylum Omnitrophota; class Gorgyraeia; order Duberdicusellales; family 4484-171; genus JAQTSA01. The sequence continues at coordinate 3,660 of JAQTSA010000117.1, forward strand.
CGATTATGAGCCGGGCGATCGACGAGGTGATGCGAATGATACCGGCGGAACTCTTAGAAGCGTCTTATGCTTTAGGAGCAACACGCCTGGAAACTGCCTTTAAGATTGTAATCAGACAATCTTTACCGGGGATACTAACCGCGGTACTTATTGCTTTTGGCCGGGGAATTGGCGACGCGGCTTCAGTAATATTTACTGCCGGGTTTACGGATTATATACCTTATTCTTTGTTTCGCCCGGCGGCAACTTTACCTTTAGCTATTTTTTTTCAGCTAAACACGCCGATTCCCGAAGTCCAAGAGCGGGCATATGCCTCGGCTTTTATACTTACTTTAATAATTTTGCTGGTCAGCTTAAGCTGTCGGTTTTTAACTAAACGCTTTACAAAACATCTGATCAAATGAGCCGGCAAAAAAACTGGGAGAATTAGGATGGAACTCAAAACTCATATCAGTGTAAATAACCTGAGTGTCTTTTATGGGAACGAGCCGGCTTTAAAAAATGTAACAGTTGATATTCCTGATAAAAAGATAACCGTTATCATTGGCCCTTCCGGCTGTGGCAAAACAACACTTCTGAAGTCTTTTAACCGGATGCTTGAGGCGGTTGAGGGGATAAAGATATCCGGCGCGGTTTTAGTTGACGGTGAAAACATTTTTGATCCGGGAATTGAAATTACCGGCGTTCGTAAAAAAATGGGCCTGCTCTCCCAGCGGCCGTATCCATTGCCAATGTCAATTTACGATAATGTCGCTTACGGTCCAAGGATTCACGGTCTAAAAAAGAAAAAAGAGTTAGACCGAATTGTCGAGCATTACCTGAAGGAATCAAGCTTATGGGAAGAGGTAAAAGACCGGCTTTATACCCCGGCGTCAAAGCTTTCGATTGGCCAACAACAGCGGTTGTGTTTGGCAAGAGGGTTAGCGGTTGAACCGGAAATAATTTTAGGTGATGAACCGACTTCGGCTCTTGACCCAAAGTCCAGTCAGCGGATTGAAGCCCGGTTTCTTGAACTAAAGAAAGATTATACGATTGTTGTTGTCACCCATATTTTACGTCAGGCAAGGCGCCTTGCCGATTATGTAATCTTTCTTTATCTTGGCGAACTGATAGAGCACGGCCCAGCAAACCAAATATTTGATAATCCTAAACAAGAAATGACTAGAGAATATATTCAAGGTGTGATAAGTTAGGAAGAAATTGAAGAAGATATAGGCAAAAATTGAAATTTATCGAAATACATAGAAATTGGTAGAAATTTTTTGTCAGTGATGGAACAAATAATTTCAATTAGTTCCATCCCATTTTTAATAATTCATAAAATTGCAATCCAATCTCGAAATTATTTTTAATCTTTGTGATGTTTGACTGTTTTGTCCGATCACTACGTGAAAAAAACGATTATTATGAAGAAACGAATCAAACGGTCCGGTAATTTTTTTGTGTACATATTGCGATGTCGCGACGGAAGTTATTATACCGGCTATACCAATGATCTCGAGGCGCGATTAATTAAGCATAATTCTGGAAGGGGTTCTAAATGTACCCGGTCTCGTCTTCCGGTAAGTCTGGTTTGGTCTAGAGAGTACCGCTACTTCAAATCTGCAATTTCAATGGAACGGCAGATTAAATCGTTAACACGGAAACAAAAAGAATTAATTGTTAAAGGTATCTCTTTATTTACTGTTTTAAAAGAACCGTAGAAAAAATAATTCTGTCCAGTAAATTTAAACCTCTTTTAGATCAAAAAACTTTTCCAAATGGGCTTTTTTAGGGGCGTTTGAGCGGCTTAAATACATCTGAATAAACCTTGTTTACAATTACTAAAAGAGGTATATATTGATTGTTGCAGTTATTTTAACTTTTTTTTATGATATTTGTCAAAAAATTGATTCAAAGTTTTAAGTAATTTTAGAAGCTTTAGAGAACAAATACTTAAAAGACAAATTTGTGAGAATAAGCTTAAGATCTGTATCTGAATTCTATTCTTAGTGATGGGCTTATGAAAAGGGGTGAGATTATGCCGCCTAAGGCATCAGCCAAAAGACGCCGATTAAGAATTATAGTGCCTGCCTACCCGGCTTTTAATATCTATACCCGTATTGCTAAAACTACTACCGCTTTAGGCCCGGTATGTGTTGCGAGCGCGGTAAATGAGATGGCTAATTGGGATGTTGAAGTCATTGATGAGAACAATTTACGCCGTTACGGTCCAAAAGGTTATGATGGCCTTGCTGACCATGACTTTCTCCAGAGTTTACGGCCGGCCGATGTAGTTGGTCTTTATGGCGGTCTTACTAGCACAATACCCCGGTTATACAAAATAGCTGAGCTTTATAAAAGTAAAGGTGTAACCGTTATTGCCGGC
>JAQTSA010000118.1 GCA_028711575.1 Candidatus Omnitrophota bacterium
AAGACGGTACTATCTTTAACGGGTTTTCTTTCGGTGCGCTGGGAACGAGTTTTGGTGAAATAGTCTTTAACACGAGTATGACAGGATATCAAGAAATCCTGACTGATCCCTCCTATAAAGGTCAGATTGTCGCGATGACCTACCCCCTAATCGGTAACTATGGTATTAATCAGGAAGATTTAGAATCTCGAAAAATTTTCCTTGAAGGGTTTGTTGTCCGGGAATGCAGCCGAATTTACAGCAATTGGCGTGCGACTATGAGTTTGGCGGACTATTTAAAAGAAAACAATATAATCGGGGTTGAAGGAATAGATGTTCGGGCTCTTACTCGTCATATTCGTTTAAAAGGCGCGATGAAAACAGTTATTTCTACAGAAATTGATGATGACTCTCAGCTGGTTAAGATGGCCAAAGATTCCCAGGGCCTTATCGGGCGTGATTTGGTTAAAGAGGTTGTCTATGATAAGCCTTTTAATTTCTCGGATAAAGGCGCTTATACGGTAGTGGTTATTGATTGTGGAGTAAAATATAATATTTTACGTGAACTGGCAAAACGTGATTGCCTGGTAAAGGTCGTACCAGCTGATACGAGTAGTGAAGATATTTTAAAATTAAAACCCGATGGGGTTATGCTTTCTAACGGTCCCGGCGATCCGCAAGCTGTGCCTTATGTTGTTAAAACAGTTAAGGATTTAATCGGTAAAGTTCCGATTTTTGGTATCTGTCTTGGTCATCAGATGATCGGCCTGGCTTTAGGAGGTAAAACCTATAAATTAAAGTTTGGCCACCATGGAGTTAATCAGCCGGTTAAAGATTTACGAACCGGGTCGGTCGCGATAACTGTTCAAAATCACGGGTTTTGTGTTGATATTGAATCTATCGATAAAGCGGCGGTAGAGATTACCCATATCAATCTTAACGACAACACTTTAGAAGGATTTCGTCATAAAAAATATCCTTTATTTTCGGTTCAATTTCATCCTGAAGCTTCTTCGGGGCCGAATGACGCTAAGTATCTTTTTAGCGAGTTTATAAAGTTAATGGCTGATGGTAAAAAATAACAAGAGGTTTTGGGTACAGTTTTTTAATTTTTTAGGGAGCGTTATTTAAGTATGCCTAAACGAACGGATATAAAGAAAATTTTGATCATCGGGTCAGGCCCGATTGTTATTGGCCAAGCCTGTGAGTTTGATTATTCCGGGACTCAAGCCTGTAAAGCTTTAAAAGAGGAGGGCTTTTCAGTCGTTTTGGTGAACTCCAATCCGGCAACGATTATGACTGATCCTCAAATCGCTGACGCGACATATATTGAACCGATTACCCCTGAAGTGATCGAAAAAATAATCATTAAAGAAAGGCCGGACGCTCTTCTACCTACCCTTGGCGGTCAAACCGGACTTAATACGGCGATGAAAATGGCTGAAAGCGGTATTTTAGAAAAATATAATGTGAAAATGATTGGCGCTGACAAAAACGTCATTAAAAAAGCGGAAGATCGGGACCAATTTAAGGCGGCTATGAAACGCATTGGTATGGATGTTCCCAAAAGCGCGATAGCCGGAACGCTTCAAGAGGCCAAGAAGGTTTTATCGGTTATTGGCTTGCCGGTAATAATTCGGCCGAGTTTTACTCTTGGCGGTACCGGAGGAGGAATCGCGACTACCGAAGAAGATTTTGAGCGTATCGCTTCTCTTGGCTTGAAGAACAGTATGGTCAGCGAAATTCTAATCGAAGAGTCGATTATGGGCTGGAAAGAATTTGAGCTTGAGGTTATGCGCGACAAAAATGATAACGTGGTCATTGTTTGTTCTATAGAAAATTTCGATCCAATGGGAATTCATACCGGAGACTCAATAACTGTCGCGCCGGCTCAGACTTTAACCGATGTTGAGTATCAGAAGATGCGAGACGCCTCGCTGGCTATTATCCGTGAAATAGGAGTTGAAACCGGCGGCTCAAATATCCAGTTTGCTGTTGATCCCAAAACCGGGAGGATGATCGTTATTGAAATGAATCCCCGGGTATCGAGAAGTTCGGCGCTTGCTTCAAAAGCTACCGGGTTTCCAATTGCTAAGTTCGCGGCTAAACTTGCCGTAGGATATACGCTTGATGAAATAAGAAACGATATAACGAAAGAGACGCCGGCATCTTTTGAACCGACGATCGATTATTGTGTAGTTAAAATACCGCGTTTTACTTTTGAAAAGTTCCCGGAAGCCAAAGACGTTCTTGGTATTTCGATGAAATCAGTCGGCGAAACAATGGCTATTGGCGCTACTTTTAAGGAAGCTTTATCTAAAGGGTTACGGGGCCTTGAAATCGGTCATCTTGGTTTAGATAATAAGCAGGATTACCGCGATATTCCCGATGGTAAAATTCAGCATCGTCTCAAAATTCCAAACGCGTCACGTATTTTTTATATTAAGTATGCTTTGCAAAAAGGCTTTAGTATCAAAGAAATTGCCGGGATGACGGGAATTGATCCCTGGTTTTTAGATAATATACTTCAAATTGTGGAATTTGAAAAAAAACTCATTGCTTATGATAGTCTAACGGCTGTAAGTGGCGATGTGTTACGCCGGGCAAAGCAGTTTGGTTTTGGTGACGCTCAACTTGGGGAAATTTTTAAATGTAAAGAGACTGACGTTCGCGCTTATCGAAAAAAACTCGGCGTTGTCGCTACCTTTAAATTGGTTGATACCTGTGCCGCAGAGTTTGAGGCTTATACGCCTTATTATTATTCAACTTATTCTGACGAGTCTGAAGCTCGGATTTCTGACCGCAAAAAAATAATGATTCTTGGCGGCGGCCCGAATCGGATCGGTCAGGGAATTGAATTTGATTATTGTTGTTGTCACGCTTCTTTTGCTTTAAAAGAGTTGGGTTATGAGACGATAATGGTAAATTCTAATCCCGAAACAGTTTCGACTGATTATGATACGTCCGATAAACTTTACTTTGAACCGTTGACTTTAGAAGACGTAATGAATATTATTGACATTGAAAAACCGGAGGGTGTAATCGTTCAGTTCGGCGGCCAAACTCCGCTTAATCTAGCAAAACGTCTTGAAGCTTTGGGTGCTCGTATTATCGGAACAAGCGTTGAGTCAATTGATCGAGCGGAAAATAGAGACCAATTCTCAAAGTTGATAAAAAAACTTAAAATCAATCAGCCGGCTAATGGTTCAGCCTATTCGACGCCTCAAGCTTTAGAGTGTGCTAATAGAATCGGTTATCCGGTTTTAATGCGCCCGTCATTTGTTTTAGGCGGTAGAGCAATGAGGATTGTTTATGACGATGATTCGTTGAAAGAATTCATTCAAGAAGCCCAACAGGTTTCTGAAGATCAACCAGTTCTGATTGATGAGTTTTTACAGGATGCGGTTGAAGTGGACGTTGATGCTGTTAGTGACGGAGAAACTACAGTTATCGGCGGTATAATGGAACACGTTGAAGAGGCCGGGGTTCATTCGGGAGATTCGGCCTGTGTTTTGCCGCCGCATACTTTGGATGATGAAATAATCGATACAATAAGGGAATATGCTTTAAGTCTGTCGAAAGAGCTTAAAGTTAAAGGATTAATTAACATCCAGTTCGCCATAAAAAAAGATACGGTATATGTTTTAGAAGTAAATCCCCGGGCTTCACGAACTGTTCCTTTCGTCAGTAAAAGCATTGGCGTTCCTTTGGCAAAAGTCGCGGCAAAAGTTATGGTCGGTAAAACTTTAACTGAAATTGGGTTTACTAAAGAAGTTAAGATCAAACATGTTTCGGTTAAAGAATCGGTACTGCCTTTTTCCCGTTTTTCCGGTGTCGACATTATTTTAAGCCCGGAAATGAAATCGACTGGTGAAGTCATGGGTATCGACGACAGTTTTGGTACGGCATTTTATAAATCGCAAATGGCGGCTTGGCAGGAACTACCGAAAAAAGGACGGGTTTTTATAAGTGTTAAAAGGGATGATAAACGAAACATAATTTTCGTCGCTAAGAAACTTTTTGATATGGGTTTTGATATTATCGCGACAAAGGGTACATATAAAGCGCTCACTTCAAATGGGATTACCGCCACCGCTGTCGGTAAGATCAGTGACAAAGACGCAACGATTCTTGATATGCTTTCTAACGGTGAAGTTCAGCTAATCATCAATACTCCCTCCGGCAAAAAAAGCCAACTTGACTCTAAACCAATCCGCAGTGCTGCGGTTCTGCACGCGATTCCCTGTATCACGACGATACAAGGGGCTCAAGCCGCGGTTAATGGGATTGAGTCTGTTATAAAAAAAGATTTTGACGTTAAATCGATTCAGGAATATTTCAAATAAGGTGCCGTTAAAGTAATTCTAAAATTAGGAAAGGAGCTGTCTTATGCCGAAGCGAACGGATATTAAGAAAGTGCTTATTATTGGATCGGGCCCGATTATTATTGGTCAAGCTTGTGAGTTTGATTATTCCGGTACTCAAGCCTGTAAAGCACTTAAAGAGGAAGGTTATGAGGTGGTTTTGGTAAATTCCAATCCGGCAACGATCATGACCGATCCCGGTATGGCGGATAAAACTTATATTGAGCCGCTTACTATTGAAAGTTTAGAAAAAATTATAAAAAAAGAGCGTCCGCAAGGGTTATTATCTAATCTTGGCGGACAAACCGCGCTTAACCTTTCGTCAATGCTGTTTAAAGAAAAAATACTCCAAAAATATGGAGTCGAAATTATTGGCGTCCAGGCCGACGCTATTGAACGCGGTGAAGACCGTATAGCTTTTAAAGAGACTATGACCCGCCTGGGTATATCGCTGCCGCGTTCAGCGCCCAGCCATTCGGTTGAAGAAGCGGAAACAATTGCTAAAGACTTGGGTTATCCGGTTGTTTTGCGTCCGGCTTATACTATGGGCGGTACCGGCGGGGGAATAGCTTATAATGTTGAGGAACTAAGAACTATTGTTGCCCGGGGCCTTTCAGCCAGTTTGGTTAACCAGGTTTTAGTCGAAGAGTCGGTAATCGGTTGGGAAGAACTGGAACTAGAAGTTGTTCGCGATAAAAACAATAAGAAGATTACGGTTTGTTATATCGAAAATATTGATGCCATGGGCGTTCATACCGGAGACAGTTTTTGTACAGCACCGATGTTGACTGTTCCTAAGGCTTTACAAGAAAAAATGCAGGATCTTTCTTATAAAATAGTTGACGCGATTGAAGTAGTTGGCGGTACTAACGTCCAGTTCGCTCATAATCCAAAGGACGGACGGTTGGTGGTGATAGAAATTAATCCCCGTACGTCACGGTCCTCAGCTTTAGCGTCTAAAGCTACCGGCTTTCCAATTGCCCGGATTTCCACGAAATTAGCGGCTGGGTTGACGATGGATGAAATGCCTTATTGGCGAAAAGGTACTTTAGATAGATACGAACCGTCGGGAAATTATGTGGTTATTAAGTTTCCTCGTTGGGCTTTTGAAAAGTTTACAGCAGCAAAGGATATCTTGGGAACGCAGATGAAGTCAGTCGGCGAAGTTATGAGCATTGCTAAAACCTTTAAAGAAGCCTTTCAGAAATCGATACGATCGTTAGAAGTAAAGCGGTACGGTTTGGGCGGGGCTAAAAACTTTAAAGATCTAACTTTGCAGGAGCTAAAGTCAAAGCTTGTTCAACCATCGAGTGAACGCGTATTTTTAATTTATGAGGCTTTAAGAAAAGGCGCGACAATTGAAGAGCTTCATTTGATGACTCATATTGGCCGCCGGTTTATTCAGGAAATGCAGGAGTTGGTTGAATTTGAAGAAGAACTTCTTCGGATCCCTTTTGACTCGATTAAGGAAAAGAAATTGCGTCAGGCTAAACAATGGGGATTTTCCGACCGTTATCTGGGGCAGTTGTTCGGGGTCAGCGAAAAGACAGTTCGCCAGAAAAGAATATCTCTCGAAATTATTGCCGGATATGATCCCGTACCGGTGAGCGGGGTTGAAGATGCCGCTTATTAT
>JAQTSA010000119.1 GCA_028711575.1 Candidatus Omnitrophota bacterium
AGGCCCGACACCTACCCCTTGTGGGAAATGCGCCAGTTGCCAGGAAATTGCCAGAGGCACTTCTCTCGATATAATTGAAATTGACGGGGCTTCTAACCGGGGAATCGACGAAATCCGCGCTTTACGCGAGAATGTAAGGCTTTCTCCGGCTCATGCTCGTTACAAAATCTATATAATCGACGAAGTTCATATGCTTACTCAGGAAGCTTTTAATGCCCTTCTTAAAACATTAGAAGAGCCGCCGGCGCATGTAAAGTTTATTTTTGCGACGACGCATCCCCAAAAAGTTTTACCAACGATACTGTCACGTTGCCAAAAATTTCAGTTTAACCTGCTTGATTTGGATACGATAGTCCGTAAACTTAAACAAATAACAAAAACTGAAAATATTGATATACAGGATAATCTTCTTTATTCAATAGCTCGAGCTGGTGCCGGTAGTGTCCGTGACGCTGAAAGTTTGCTTGATCAGTTGGCTCCAATGATTTCAGCAAAAGGGGACTTAAACGATATTTTTTCTTTTTTAGGAATTATAAACGAAGACCTTTTAAATGATGTTGTAGCATTAACTATTAACCGTAACCTAATTGAAGTCTTGGCGGTTATCGAACGTATTGTAGCTAGTGGAAAAGACCTTGGTGTTTTCCTAAACGCGTTAATTGAACATTTGAGGAACTTGCTGTTGGCTAAAGTCAGTGAGAAAAATTTTAAAGCGTTGATTGAGATATCTCCCGATACCAAATCAGTCATGCTTTCGCTAACTGCTAAAATAAAAACTAAGGATCTGCTGAGTTTGATTGATTCTTTAATTGAAGCCAAATTTGTGTCATCACAGCTTAATACGGTACGGATACCTTTGGAGCTGGCAATGATTAAGTTCGCTTACCAGGGCCTTGGCGATGATGTTGTTTTTACGCCTCTGCCGGCAGAGTTGTCCGCGCGGGATAAAAAACCTCAAAAAGTTCCAGTCAAAGAGAATAATCGTCCTGACGATCGGCCTGACGCTTTTGGCCTTGATGTTGAAAGCTTTGATTTGTCGGTAGATAAAAGCTCTTTTTCTGGCACTCAAATCCCCGATAAGGATTCTGCCGGTTCTGGTACCCAGAATGTCGTAGCTGATGATTATATGGTTACTGAATTTAAAGCGAAATGGAAAGCGATTGTCCAGCATATCCAAAAAACGCGCGCGGCAATAGCTTCTCATTTATCGTTTGCCCGTCCGGTATCTTCTTTGGGCAACGTGGTTACGGTGGGGTTTGATAAGAAAAATTATTTTCATAAAGAAATAGTCGAGTCCGGTAAAAATCAGAAATTTATTGAAGAAGTTATTTCGATTTTGTTTAAACGTGAAATAGGCATTCGCTTTGTGTTACTTGACGGCAGTTTGCCTATCGATTCTAGTTCTGAGATCTCTGATTATGGAAAATCTTTTCCTGATCAGCAGAAACCTGATGAAAGCATTGATCCTACTCAGCAGGATAACGATTTTATTAACGATTTACTCGATACTTTCGGTGGAAAGATTCATACCGAGGAATAATTATTCGGGTCTAGGGTCCAGGGCCTTGGGTGCCGGGTAAAAGAACTAATTTTTTAAGGACAGACTTCTTCAGTTAAAAATAATAAAAGTTGAAACAATCTTTTTTAAATTTCGTTAATAATCGAAAGCTGACGATAGCTGAAAAGTTAAGGTGTATAAATTATTTCCCTAAACCAGAAAACTATGGGACAATTTCCAAAAATATTTAATGATCTCATCACCAGCCTTGCCCGTTTTCCCGGTATTGGAAGACGGAGCGCCGAACGGATAGCTTTTTTTATTTTGAGGATGCCTCAAGATGAGTTAAAAGAGTTGGCTCGACGGATGAGCGAGGTCCAGGATTTTATAAAGCCCTGCGCGATGTGCAATAACTTTACGACCCTTGATATATGTTCTTTATGCAGTTCAGTTAAACGGGAAAAAGATGTTATCTGTATCGTTGAAGAACCGAAAGATGTTGTTGCGATAGAAAAGACTTCCCAGTATAACGGTCTTTATTATGTATTGTTAGGCTCAATATCTCCTCTTGAGGGGTTAAACTCCCAAGACCTTAATCTTGGGAAACTGATCCACCGGATTCAAAAAGGGGAAATCAAAGAAATAATTATTTCAACTGACCCTGATAACGATGGCGAACTAACTGCCCAATATTTAATAAAAAAGCTGTCGTCTTACCCGATAAAAATATATCGTATAGCTATCGGTATTCCTTTAGGCACTCAAATTGAGTATATTGATTCAGCGACTTTAGGTAAAGCTTTGCTTGAAAAAAAGGCCGTTCTTTAACCCAGGGCCTAGGTTAGGGGTAGGTAGAGACCTGTCTCTTAATTAAATTCTTGATTTATGATCCCTTTATGGCTTAGAATTTAAAATTTAACCTCTGATTAGCTGCGATTTTCTACTCTAAACTTCTAACAGTATCCCTAAATTTTCTTTCTTTACCTTTTTTAGCTTTTCTTGTATAATTTCCTCATGATTGAGATTAATTCTTTACGCGTAGATTATGACGATGTAACCGCGGTTTGTGACTTAACTCTAACTATTCCTACCGGCCAAATTTATGGGCTTGTCGGCCCTAACGGAGCAGGCAAGACATCAACTCTTAAAGCTTTAGCTGGTATAATTCAACCTACCTATGGTGAAATAAAGTTAGAAGGCATCGACTTAGAGCTTCACCCGCGAGACGCTTTAGTAAAAATAGGGTTTATGTCGGATTTCCCTTCAGTTTATGAAAACTTAAAGTTATGGGAGTATTTAAATGTTTTTGCTACCGCCTATGGTATTGCCCAAAAAAAACGGATCGAATCTGTCCGTTACTGGGTAAAAGAGCTGGACCTTTTTGATAAGTGGGATACCTTTATCAGTGACTTGTCGCGCGGTATGCGTCAACGGCTGGCTTTAGCTAAAACCTTGTTGCACGACCCGGCAATCCTTCTTTTAGATGAGCCGGCAAGTGGATTAGACCCGATGGGCCGTATTGAAATGCGCAAAATTTTAAAAAAAGTCTCTCTTTCCGGAAAAACTATTGTAATTTCCAGTCACATTCTTACTGAACTTAGCGATTTTTGTAACGCGGTTGGCATAATGGAAAAGGGAAAAATGGTCGTTTCGGGAACGATTGATGAAATACGAAAGGTCATTGGCGCGAAATCTGAGTTGATAATCATTTTTAACGAGTTGTCGGAACAGGATCGGGGCAATTTTAAGGAAATTTTAAGCCGGTCTCCTCAGGTGTTAAACGCCAAAGAAGAGCCAGTTTTAGAGTTCCGGATGTCTTTTTCCGGTGATAATCAACAAGCCTCTCAGCTTTTGTCGCTTCTGGTTTCGGCCGGCCTTTCAGTGTGCCAGTTTTTTATAAGGCAGGCTAACGTTGAGGATATATTCCTAAAAATAGGAGCTCGGCAGGTTTCATGAGAATACTTAACTTAAAAGATAACCCGCTGTTCATTCGCTGTTGGTACGAACGGATGCGGTTTTCGGTGGTAGTTTCGGCAATTACAATTATGGTTCTTGTTGTTGGTTTGATCTTTCTCAGCTGTTATATCAACCAGGAAACACTGACGGTTTACGATTATTACTCAAAAACGCATACTCCGGTTCCTTGGCTCAACTTTGTTTTCTTTTATATTTCGATCGCTCAAGGTGTGCTTATCTTCTTTTTTGGGACTCGCTCGATCAGCGTTATAACATCTAACGAAAAAATGAGCGGAACCCTTGATCTGCACCGCTGTTCTCCGATAACACGAATAAATCAGATAATCGGCCTTCTTTTAGGCGCTCCGATACTGGAATGGATAGTGTTTTTTATGGCGATGTTAATTAACTTTGTGATTACTCTTTTAAGCTCGATAAAAATTTACGATTTTATAGTTCTATATCTCGGAATGATTTTAAGTGTATTGCTTTGGCACTCGTTAATTATGTTTTTTTCTCTATCATCCAGCAAACAACGCAATCGATTAGGGGTTTTATCGGGTTTTATTCTTATATTCTTTTTTTTACCTTGGATTCTCACGATGCGCCTGTCGTCGATTACCCATTTAACAGTTTTTCCTAGTTACATTCAGCTTTATCAATCGATAATAGGGTTTGCTCAAAAAGTTCCTCCTTGGCGAAGCGTCAACGATTGGAATATTCTTCATGGGTTTTACGGATTTAAAATAGCGACTTTACCGTTTCAGTTTATGGTTCAAGTACCTTTGTTGACGCTTCTTATCTTTGGTATATCGCGTAAGATCTCTTTTGACGATCGGCCGGTCTTTTCTAAAATTCAGTCGAGCATTCTATTCTTTCTAATGATCTTTTATTTAACCGGAAGCATTATTACCAACACTATTTATGACAGCGCGATGTACAATTATTATGCCTACAATTACGCGATTCTTTATGTGATTTGTTTTTTTGTTATTGCTCTTGTCCTATCATTTTCGGCTACTCCGACTCATCTTATTTATAGCAAAGGGTTGCGGCGGGTAAAAAAAACAGGCCTTTCTAAATTCAGCCTCAGCGATGAAGCAAACTCTAATCTTTTGTGGACAGTAACGATACTTTATATAGCTTCTTTATTTTACGCTCTTTTTTGCTATTATCTGGCGATGCCGGCGCGATACGCGGTGCTTGTATTTTTTCTTTTGTCTACTCAACTGATTCTTTATACCAGCGCTTTTGAATGGTTTCGCCTTTCGGCTTTCCGGCGAAAAATGGCCTACTTTTGGACGTTAATAATAATCTTGTGGCTGATAGTTCCGATATTAGGATTTGTGACTAAGCCTATGGTTACGGCTGAATTTTACGAATACTATCTTTCCGGGCTATCGCCATTTTTTTGGTCTGGCCAATTATTACCTAAACTCTGGGGCCCGGTTTCTTTAACTTTGTTATCAGTTTTGATTACTCTTGTTTTGATAAACGGTGTGCTTGCGATGGCAGCTGTCTTGTTAGCTTACAAAACCCGCCAGTCGATACAAAACAGCTTATCTATGGAAAAGTTTGTTTATCCGGTCAGTTGAGGATCAGTTTGACAAATTCGATCAAATTATCTTTAGTAAACGGTTTTGGCAGGTAAAAGTCAGCGCCTAAAGAGATTCCCTGATCCAAAAACTGGGAATCATTTTTTACGGTTAGGATTATAACTGGAATAGAGGAGTATTGGGCCGAACTTTTCAGCTGGGCTAATACTTCAAATCCGTTTAACTTTGGCATTAAAACGTCAAGTATGATCAGGTCAGGACTCATCTCTTTTACTTTTTCCAGACCTTCTTTTCCGTCTTCGGCCATAATTATGTTAGTATATTTGCTTTTAGTTAAGAACCGGTGCATTATTTGCCGGTCTTGTTCGTTATCGTCGATTATAAGAATTTTTTTATTCATTTTAGGCCTCTACATAATTTTCCTGCTAATATCGCCGGTTTACAATAGAAAAGTTATTTAATTTTAAAAACGCTTAAGATTAATTGTTGATTTAATTTTCAAGCATCTTGTTGCCGATAAGCCGGCGGTTATATTTCAATGTTTGAGTGCTTTTTTTTCCCGGTGGACGGTTTATCTCCTTATTGAACCAGAGTACCGATTGGCGCCCAACTTAATTGAGCACTAACTTAACGAACGGGATAAGGTGCTTCGGCTTAAGCGGTTTTGGCAGATAAAAGTCGGCGTTAGCATTGGCACTGTTGAACAGTTGAATCGCGTCAGTTTTTGTCGTAAAGATCACAACCGGTATTTCGGCGTATTCCGGAGTATTTTTTAAGGCGTTAAGCACTTCAAACCCGTTCATTCGCGGCATAAGAACGTCAAGCATTATAAGGTCGGGCTGTTCCTGCTTAACCTTTTCCAGGCCTTCTTCGCCATTGTCAGCAGTTGAGATGTTAAAATAGTTCCAGGCATTA
>JAQTSA010000120.1 GCA_028711575.1 Candidatus Omnitrophota bacterium
TTTTGGCCTTAGGATATTTTTCGAATAATGACTTAGGCTTAGCGTTTAGCCTTGAAAATTTGTTTCAAAGCTCTTGGGCCAAAGCCGCGGCCGGTTCATTTTTCGCGGCCGCGCTGTTTATTGTTTCCGGGGTTTTTATTGGGAAAAAATCTGATAGCCGGATAAAAGAAAAAATGAGTCATCAGTCTCAGTCGAGGATGAAATGAGTATCGCGATTATCTATTCTACCAGGCATGGCAGTGTCTTTAAATGCGCGAAAATCTTCAAGGAAAAAGTTGCCGACGAAATCCGGCTTTTTGACCTTAACCAAAAAAAACATATTTCTTTGACTGACTATAATATAGTAATTTTAGGCGCCTCTGTTTACTTTGGAAGAATCCAAAGAGAAATGGATAGGTTCTGTCAGTTAAACAACCGTGTTCTTTTGACTAAAAATGTAGGCCTTTTTTTATGTGCCGGGGAAAAAAGTCTTAAACGAAACAGTTATCTTTCGCTTTTTGGTTTCGATCTTTTTACGGCAGCCAAAATAAAACGGGTTTTAGGGCATGAGCTTTATTATGAAAAGCTGAGTTTTTTAGAGAAAATAATGATAAAACTTCGTACCGGAAAAGATAAAAGTTATTCTGATTTAGATTACAAAGAAATTTCTTTGTTCGTTGATGAGATTAATAGTCTGAAATAATTGATCAATTGAGGATTGTTTAATTATGAATATTCAAGCGGCAGCTTTGAGGGGTAAGAGCCGATTTTTGCCAATATCTCTTATCTTTTCAGTTTTTCTTTTGTTGGTTTCCGGTTGTCAGAGCTTGCCGACAAAAGATCTCGCTCAAATAACTGTTGATAAATACTTCAAAGAAATTGCCTCTAAAAATATTGATTCTGTGTTAACACTTTACGGAGAACAGTTTTTTAAGGTTACTGACAGAAATCAGTGGCGGGCTACATTACTGAAGTTAGTTTCAACTATGGGCAATTACCAATCTCATAAACTCCAAAACTTCCGAGTCTATTCCGGAGAGAGTCAAACCGGGTTTGGCACTTTTATGATTATGACTTTTTCTGTCAAATATAGCCGGTTTTCTTCAACCGAGACCTTTACTCTGATTAAGGATCCCGAGCAATACAAAATAATCGGACACAATATAAGTTCAAGAGCTTTTTTCCTTGTCCAATAAATAAGAGGAGTGTTCTCTATGGCCGATGATAAAGAAAAAATAAGTTTCAGCAATCGAAATCCAAAACCGGGCGTCGATAAACTTTTTTTTAAACGTTGGTCGCCTAGATCGTTTGTTAAAAGTGATATCTCTAAAAAAACACTAGAACTGATTTTTGATTCTGCCCGTTGGTCGCCGTCCTGTTATAACGAACAGCCTTGGACGTTTTTGACATCAACTGAGAAAAGTTTTGATCTGTTTCTGGATAAGTTGGTCGATCAAAACAAGATCTGGGCTAAAAATTGCAGTTTAATCGGTTTTATAATCGCTAATCGCGATTTTAGTTTTAATGGTAAAGAAAACCTCTGGTCGGAATTTGATTGCGGCGCGGCATGGATGGCTTTGGCTTTGGCTGTTAGTAAGGTCGGCCTCTACGCTCATGCTATGGCCGGAATAAATAAAGAAAGTGTTTACCGGGATTTTTCAATTGACCGAAAAAAATATTCGGTTGTCTGCGGATTCGCGATTGGCGTAATTGGTTGGAGAGAAAACTTACCAGTTTCGCTTCAGGAAAGGGAAGTCCCAACACCTAGAAAAGCGTTGGATGAAATCTGGAAACGGGATAAATTTTAGAGTGCTAACAATTGAATAAAGCCGATCCGTCGCAAACTGTAGTTTGGAATTCCGGTATATCTTCGCGACAGGTTGAACAACTTATTCCCAAGGATTGGGAATGGGTTTTAACTTCTTCCAGGATAGTATGGCGTAAGTGGTAAGGAAGATAGGTGTAACGCCCTTTTTTCTCACCGTGAGTTAAGTAAAATTCCTGCCAGACTTTTTTATGTTCAGGAAAAGCTTTTATCATTCGTTTAAAGTTGTCGGGTTTTGTTTTGTAGGTCGAAGTAATAATCTGTCTGGCACCAGAGTCTTTTAGTTTTTTTATTACATCTTTAATTCCTCTTGTGTTTAAGGGGTAAATTAGGGGATCAAACCGGCAGGCTACCGGAAGATATTTGCTGAGTTCCTTTATCGTTTTTAGACGTAAAGCAACTGAAGGGGCGTTTGGTTCAAGTGTTTTGGCTAAGGTCTCATCAAGAGTGGTTATTGTAACGCAAACGACAACTTTCTTTAATTTTTTGAGTAAATCCAGGTCACGTAGTATGAGATTAGATTTGGTGACAATCATTATCTTTAAATCGACTTCGAGCAGGGTTTTAAGAGTAAATCGGGTTAACTTTTTATCTTTTTCTAAATGAAGATAGGGGTCAGAAGAGTTACTCATGGCAAGCGTTGAGCCGGGCGGTATTTTTTTTAAATCGCGGCTAAGCCGTTCTTTATAGTCCTTTTTTTCCCGGGGAGCTTTGAAATTTATGATATAAGAAGAGGCATAACAGTAAAGACAGTTATGGCTGCAGCCGGTATATGGCGATAGGCTGTATTTTTTCGGGCAAGTGCAAAGGCTTGACTTCCAAGGGTCAAAAAGGGTTATTAAACTCATTACCTAATTCTAAAGTATTGAAAGCATAAGTCAATTAGATTATTTAATCTAATTGGGCTATTTCTGTTATTCGTTGGAGAGTAATGGGTTATACTTTGGGTTTTTTTAAAAAAAATTAAAGTTTTTAATTGAAATTGCCTTCCTCGATAATCAGCGGTGTGAAGATTTGCAATATTGACAGCAAAATTAAAAAATTACCGATAAATTAGTTGCTACAACAGTTGGTGGCGGAAGTTACAGTTTGGTTTGTTTAGGCTTTCGCTTAAAGAGTAATTTTGCCGGTATAGGATTGATTTAGATTAAAAAAGGCTTAGCCGACTAATTCTGCAGTTTTCCTTTCAATCTCAATTAGTTTAGTTGAAACATACTTATCGATTGCCCGCCGGGTGATCAGCCCGCAATATGAACCATTTTTCTTAATTACAATAAGGTAATCTAGACTTTTTTTGCTGAGAAGTTCATTAGCTTCTTTGATCGGTGTTGACAGGTAAACCGAGTTTGAGACTGGCTCCATAATGTCGTGGGCCAAAATAAAGTTGTTTAAGGCTTGTTCCATGAAGGTTTGGCGGATGCTGTCTACGGTTACGACTCCGATTGCAGTTTTGTCTTCTTTTATTACAGGAAAATACATCAGTTCATTATTTTTAAAAGTCCTCAAAATTGTTTCCAGCGGTGTTGTCTCTTTAAAGGTTGGAGCGTTGACGGTTAGAATATCGGAAACATTAATTTTGCTTAAGATGTCATCTTCCGAGACGTTTAGCCCTGTTTCTCCGGCTTTTTCTACGGCATACTTGACGGCAATGGGCCCGATGAGTTGAACGATAAAGGTCGAAGCCGTGACCACAATGACGATCGTGTCGCCGATTTCTCCCGGAAAAAGGTGGTAAGCGATTATTGAAAGGCCAATGGCAATGCCTGCTTGACTGAACAAACAGAACGGTAAATATTTTTGGACAGAGGCAGCGGCGTGGGACAATTTAGCTCCGGCAAAAGCGCCAAACATTTTCCCTGAGGTTCGTCCAATAAGATAAATAAGGGTCAGGACAATTGTCGTTTGGTTCATTTTAAGAATATTAAGTTTTGCTCCAACAAGGACAAAAAATAAAACATAAATTGGGGAAGCAAATCCCGATACCAGTGAAAAAATCTGTTTGCTTATTCGGGGGATTGAGTTAACGATGACAACGCCTAAAGTCATTGAGGCAAGAAGCATATCTACTTTCAGGGTTTGAGATATCCCGAGAGTTAACAGTACCGAGCCGACTGAAAAGGCAAGGATTTTTTCCGGGTCGTTACGGCGTTTAATGAGCGTAACCAGCATTAGTCCGGCGATTGTGCCGATAATAATCGCTCCGGCGATGTCGTAAACCGGCTGGAATATGGTTTTAATGATTCCCTCGTGAGACGTGCCGAGAAATTTGTAAGCTAAACTTGATGATATCGCAAAAAGAAAAAGAGCGAGGGCGTCGTCCATCGCGACTATTCCCAGGATTGTCGTTGTCAGTGGTCCGCGGGTTTTATATTCCCAAAGGACATCGGTTGTCGCGGCCGGGGCTGTCGCCGAAGCGATTGATCCAAGCAGCAGCCCGAGGATCCAGAAGTTTGTCGTCTGGGGAAAGAAAAATGTCGCGATTAATCCGACAAGAAAAAAAACAACAAGAAAAGCCATTATTCCTTCAGCAAGGAGTATTGCAATAAAGGTTTTCCCATATTTCTTAAAAGTTTCTTTTTTTAACTCTCCGCCGATCATAAACCCGATCAAGCCAAGCGCGAAGTAGTTAAACGGCTGAAACTTGGCGATCATTTCTTTTGATATCAACTGCAGTCCGGATTGACCGGCAATAATTCCAATAAAAATGTAGCCAACTACCTGAGGTATTTTAAGTTTTTGAAATAATTTAGCGCCGATTGTGCCTGAAAAGAGGGATAAACCTAAGAGCAGAAGAATATTCAAGTCGGCCAGCGATATCTGGTTAAGCAAATGTCTGATTTGTTCGGGCATAAGATTTAAAGTTCCTTTAATTGATTGTTATAAAGTAGCCAATTTAGCACTTTTACTAGGGTTTGCAAGAGATTTCTTTGCAGTTAAACACAGATGATCACAGATATTGTATTTAGGGTTTAGGGTGAAGAGATAGTCAAACGATTGTCAAACCGTCCGCCGCTGGCTGACTGTCAAACAGTGGTCAAACATTGTTGGAGAATAGACGCGACTGTTTGACGGTGCAAAGCGCCAGTTTGACACGCGTACTTCGCGTGTTTGACGTGAGCGTAGCGAACGTTTGACGTAACACTTGTTATAGGCATATTTTCCTTGCCAATAAGTTATTAATCGGTACAATTAAAGAAATGGAAAATGTATATTTCGTTGGGTTTATGGGGAGCGGTAAGACTACGGTTGCCAGATTGTTGGCTGATAAGTTAGGCAAGGGCTTTCTTGAAATGGATTCAGAAATTGAGAAAAGTGCCGGTATGTCTATTGTTGAAATCTTTGAGGGCAAAGGTCAGGACTATTTTCGCGATTTAGAATCTAAACTTTTAGCTGATATCGCCAAACGAAGTGATCTTGTCGTCAGTTGTGGCGGAGGCCTTGTTTGCCGTCAGGAAAATATCGATCTTTTGAAAAAAAGCGGTAAACTTGTTAATTTGTCGGCTTCGGCTGATGAAATTTATAAGCGGGTTAAAAATGATAACTCTCGGCCGCTGCTTAAAGTGGCTGATCCGCAAAACGAGATCGTCCGGTTACTAAAAATCCGTCAGGAATTTTATGAGCAGGCAGATATAACCATAGATACTGATTCTAAAACGCCGGAAGACGTTTTAGAAGAGATTTTAAAGGTTTTATAGGAAGTAGAATTCGGTTAAGTAAGGTTGCCACAGGAAAAAGAGGTGGTTGGTGGCAAAAAGAAGCAGTATTTTATTAAATCTTGTTAAAAGTCTTTCGCCTAAGAAAATTAATGAGTTGTCTTCTTTGTTTCCCGATTTAGATGAAATTCTTAGGTTAAAAAAGGGATCTTTATCGAAAATAGGTAATTTAACATCAAAAGATGTAGACAGTATCATCGCGGTAAGAGAAAACGATTTAGAGAAAGAACTGGCTCTTGCCGAATCACGACAGATTTCGATCGTTGATAAGTTTGATGATTGTTATCCCAAACTTCTAAAAGAAATTGATAATTCGCCCTTGGTTTTGTATATAAAAGGCGATTTATCAGTTTTAGAAGATATGTTCTTTGCTATTGTTGGCAGCAGAATTCCCAC
>JAQTSA010000011.1 GCA_028711575.1 Candidatus Omnitrophota bacterium
CGGATTGAAGCAGTCTTTGAAAATAAGTCTTAGCCGCCCAAAAGGGTAGTTTTTTGTCCGGCTTTCCGGCAAGAATTATTTTAACATCCAAGCCGCTTAAAGCCGCGGTCTCTAAAGCGGTAAATACTTTGATCAGGAATAAAGTAAGGCGTACGGATAAAAATAGACCGTTCGGCCGATGAGATCAGTGAGAAATAAAGCTGCCTGATTGTGCCCCATTGCGAGTCAGGCCCGGAAGTAGTTATCTGAACCGGTAAAAAACCATAAGTTTGCTCCGGCTTAGGGAAATAACTGGGGTTAAAAAGGTTGGTTTTCGTAGTATTAACCCAACTTGTAGCAAACACCGAATTCAAAACACCAACCGACTCACCTTCTAATCGAACATGGGTATCATACCAGCTATCAAACCGCCTACCCCCATCAACATACTCCTTGCCCATGTTCATACCTCCGGTATAGCCGATTTTTCCGTCAATTACCGCTATTTTACGATGGTTACGATAATTTAAAGTATGAATAGTCAGCGGTGACAAAAAATCATAATAAGGATATATCTCTATACCGGCCCGCCGCATTCGTTTAAGGTAATAACCCCGTAGGCCTAAACTCCCTATTGCGTCATAAAGAATCCGTATTTCCACTCCTTGGGAAACTTTTCTTAAAAGAATATCCTGAATCTGGCGGGTAAGAGAGTCGTTACGCCAGATATAATATTCCATATGAATAAACTTTTCGGCATTTTCAAGGTCAGCCTTTAAATCTGAAAACTTGCTCTTACCGGAAAAATACAATCTAATTCTATTGTTGATGGTTAATAATGAATCGGAACTGTGATAAAGAAGATTAAAAAGTTTATTTTTGTAATTTGGAGAAGACGAGTCTTTTAAAGCTTTTAAGTATTGGGCTTGACTGTTAGTATGCGGTTTACATAAAGACTTAATTTCTTCAGTGAGTTGACAATATTTTAAGCGCCGTTTTCGCCCTTTTATACGCCAGTTTCTGCCAATGAGAAAATAGAGCGCCAGTCCGCCAACGGGTATAATTATAAAAATAAATACCCAGGCAAAAGTCGAAGCCGGTTCACGATTATCTAAAATAAGAAATATTACGGTTATAATAATATAGATATGAACTATCAAAATCAGGAGAAGTAAACCGTCAAACATCGATATTGGCTCTCCATTAATCAAGTAAAGCGAATCGTTTATCCAATAAAACCAGAACCTAGGCTAGAAAAAGTTTGGTTAAATTGCTAACCCTTTTAAGATTGCTTTATGCCGAGTTTCTTCTTTCACGATTCTTGAAAGCTGAACTTTAACGTCCGGGCCTTTAACTGACGCTTGAACCGCCTGATAAAACTCAATCGACCGGTCTTCAATCTCAATAGCAAAAGCGATAGTTTGCAAAAGTTGATCTTTCTTTGAGCTTTTAACCGGATTAAAAGCCAGATTGAAAATACCATAATCAAGACTTGTCAACAAATCATTTTCTTCTGAGGAGTCCTCTTTTTCTTGACGCAGTTCGTAAAGGCAGTCTTGAAAAAACTTAAGATGACTTTTCTCTTCGCCGATAAGAAACTCTATCGCTTCTTTTGCCGCGGCCGTAGTAACCCGATTAAGACAGTTTTTATAAAAATATATTCCGTCTTCTTCAATTTTTGAGCCGATCCGATAAGCTTCAAACTCATCAAAATCTGTAATCACAAATTTAGAGTTAATTATTTCGATATTCATCAACGATCCTCCTTATTTAAAAGATAAAAGCGAATAAACCAACTAGTTTTAAAACAACAAGTTAGCTTATTATACCAGAAATGTTTTTTTAGGTAAGGGTTTTTAAACTATTCTATTCAAAACAATTTAGTTTCAGTAGCCTATTGAGTAGCTAAATTGGTTGTTCCATCCAGTTGAACGGCATATTTAAACTGCATCGTATGCACGGAAGCAGCTATCGTAAAACTAGTAACTTTCATTTTGCCATAATAACCCTCATCGGTTACAAAAGCGTAAGTCTGACCAGCCGTAACTATAGCAGAACTATCAGTTATAACGCCGGGAGCGGTGCTTAAGCTGTCATATTCTGTCGCCGAACTAGCTATTTTTGCTGAGCCATGCATATCAAACTCATCAAAAAACAAATTAGCGTCACCCAAAGCTGGGTTATTACTAACATTATCAGCCGAAAAATCAATACTCTGCTCAAGGGTTCCATCATCAAAAATCAAAGTCGCGGTTTTCGTCGTTAAGGTCTCTGTTGAGGCTGTTGTTGTTGTTAAACCGCCAGAATCTTCAGTTGTTGCAGCCCCGGGCTGAATCGGGTTACGGTCATTGCGGGCAGTTCTGATTTGGTCAACTACCGCTGAATTTTTTCCCGATGATTGAGCGATTTCCGGAGAAAGAGTAGCGTAAATAAGGTCGCCACGGAGATTTTTTATTTTTAGCATACCGCCTTCAAGGACAAACATAAAAGTTGTTTTACCTGAAGTTCGTTGCTGCTGACCGGTAGTGCGCGGCGTTTGGGTCTTATCCCATTTGGTTTCGGCAACAAACATTGCCCCCCGTTGCTCAATCCGGTTAATATAAATCTTTAATCTAATATCATTGAACATATCAAAATCAAACCGGACACCTTCTAGAAGAGTCGCTTTATTTCCAAGATAATCTTGTGATATATATTCAGCAAAAATTCCAAGGTTTGTTTGTTCATAAGAATCAGCCAACCGGCCAACGGCATCAACAACAAGCTGCTCAAAGCTTACGTCAAGAAAAACAAAACTTCTAACATTGTTAAATATTTTAATCTGAGGTTCCCGGCCATCGACAGTTTTTATCCTTAAAATAAAATCATAGGATTTATTGGGCATTGGATCGATTGAAAAAGAAATCTCAGCGGATAGATTAAGCGCCTGCCAAGAACGGCCTCCGTCATCAGACAAAAGAATCTCTTCAGCTTTATCGATAGTAAACAACCGTCCGGTTATATTTAGTTTGCCGGCTAGAAGATCAGATTTGGTTAAGATAACGTCGCCAAAAGCTTGGGTAAGCGAACGCGAATTAAGGCGCGGGTTTAGCATCGAATAGCCGTAAAACCCGGAAAGTTGAAACTTATCCATATTATTGAGCATTTTATCGCTTTCAGCTAAAGCTTTACGGTTTTCAGCTTCTTGCCGGCGAGCTACTTCTTCTTTCGCCTTTTGTTCAGCGATACGTTGCCGCTCAATAATAGCCGCGCCACGATGTTCATCGACAATTTTTTTCAAAATTTCTCTTAACTCAATATATTTTTTACCCCATTCGTGCTGATTGACATCTTCAGAGAACCAATCAATCTCACGGATTGTATAATCATCCTGAGATAAGGGTTTCTTAAGCATTTTTTGCTGATATTCTTCAAAACTTAACTTATAAAGTTTTGCCTTATTCTGATGATAAGTCATTTCTTTATCAGTTTTTGCGTTTAAAACAAGCGGCAGAAGTTTTGAAATCTCAGCCATTTTCTGATTATAGTCTTTATCCGATGCTTTCATTTTGTTAATGATCTTTTCAGCTTTTTCAACGTCCTTAACATAGACGACTTCGTTACGAACAAAAAAGTTCTCGCCTTCAGCCCCTTTTATGCCCGGTAAAGTCAACATATGCATAAAAGCTGCATGATGGTCCGGTAAATATTTACTCATAATAGCTAATGCCGGAGAATTATTGTAATCGTTAATGATCGGAGTAGCGATAAATGAAACTTCTTCCTTTGTCAGGTAATGCGGATAGGGATCGTTAACCCGGACCATGCCATTTTCAACTATACCAGGAAGAACTACTTTAAAGCCATTTTTAGAGCTAAGTCGGTTCTTATCAAACTGTTCTCTAAAAAATCGAGCGACAACCCGGGATTTCTCTATAAGCCAATAAGAATCCTTATCTCGGTTTTCACGATCTCGTTCGGCAAGCTGAAGCTGGGCGTTTAAAATTTTGTTAATCCTTGCCGGCGCAGACCTTGCTTCCTTAATCCTTTCATTAATATCTTTGGTCGCTTTAACTATATCTATTTCCGGTTTAACCAATACCTCAATCTCTAAAATATCATTAGGCTCTAACGATGGTGTTGACTGCCAAAGAGTTATCGCCTCCTGCCAAACCGAAAACTTCTTTTCAAACTCACGTTTTTGGCCCATTACCTGAGAAGGATAGGCTATACCACCATTGCTTATTTGGCTGGCAACGGCAGACAAATAACCGGACGCACCGAGAGGACTAGGATTAACTTCTCTAACCGGAACTATGTAGGTATGTGCCTCTTCGCCCATTCGCTTAAAATTTTCCTCTAACCGCCGAACAGTTTCTTCAATATCATAAGGCAGAGCTCCCTTAACATAATCAATCAGATCTTCTAACTTTTTGTACTCCTGAACACGAGCCTTTTTCAAACCAGAAAAAACCTCGACAATACCTGAAGGAATTTCTATGTTTTGGTTATAAAGGTAATCACCCGATGCCAGAATTTGTTTTGCCGCTTCCCGGCCCTGCCTCAGGGCATGATTCCAGCCGCTGCTCATATAATAGATTTCACGCTCAACGGCATATGTCGGCTGCCATATAGCACTTATTTGACGATACAAAGAATGTATCTGACTCCATATAGCCGAGTACTGTGAGTTTATTCTTGCCCGCTCAGAAGATGAAGCACCTCTTAAACTATCATACAACTTTCGAGCCTGAACCTGAAGACCAGAAATTTTGGCGTAAAGTGGTTTACTCGCTGATTCAGCCTGTTGCCTCATATTTGCAGCAACATTTTTCTTTTCGATAATATCTTTTGGCACCGGTAAACCATTCCGAGCCAAATTAGCTAAAGGGCCAGCCCACTTTCGATAATGCGCTTGAGCTGATTCCTGCCAAGTTTTAAAGACCAATCCGCCGTTACCAATGTTTCCTGTATTACATTCAGCAAGAATAATATCTTTGACCGCATCGGGATCGCTAGGAACAGAAATATTTTGGCCATCAGGTGTTTCAATCCTTTCAACATCAAAAGACCACTCAAGGTCAATTAAATAAACCGCTTTAATTTGTGAAAAATATTGTCGGGAATAAGCAGCGATAGCCTTAGCATGCTGATCTGAATAACCGGTTGCAAACCTTTCTTCAAGCTCTCGTTCGACATTATCAACAATTTTCTCTTTTTTGTCATCAATAAAACGCTCTAACTGCTCAACCACCGCTTCCCAAAGTGACCGCTCCTGCATAAAGCTACTTGCTAACCCCTTTTCATTAACCATCTCAGCTCTTGAAGCGTATGATAAGCATTTATAATACCAAGGTTCTGCCGTCTTTAAGAAACCGTTAGCAAGACTTATATCTGTGGGTTTAAACGTCCCAATCTTAGCCGATATCGCTGCCCGTTGCTTTTGGCTCTCGGCTAAATATTTTGGATACTCAGTTATTTCTTTTTCAATTTTCTTGATACTGGCAAACTCCCGAAGCATCTGAGCAAAATCACCGTTATAAAAATGCCCGACCCGGTCAGAAAACTTTTTGAATTCTACCATCTGCTGACGTAACCGTGCTTCCGCCCAAGCCTGTTTTGCCATCATATTGACTTCTTTAATCAATTTCATAATCCAGGTCCGGCCTTTATTTCGCCATTCACCGCCAAGCATTTCCAGCTCAGCACTTCTCCTTGTATCAGTACCAGATCCTATCGCGGCAAAACTCCCAATCCATTCGCTCCAGCTCTCCTCGGGCCAATCTTCATTTAAAACAGTTGTGACATAGGCCTGTAAAGCCGCCCGGGCACCATCATCAGTCATAACATATTTATTGAAAAAATAATCGGCTGAAGCAGCAGTCTCGGGAATAAGAGCCGGGGAATCAGAATCAGGGTCAATTGTTCCCATCAATCGGCGGTCATTGCTCATCAGTCCATAGAGGCGCTCAACTTTAAGAGCATTCCCTGATGCCTGAACCGCTTTATGCGACTCGTAAGTTAACTTCGCCATTTCCCAGGTAAGCGACACTAAAGGATGGTTAATCTTACCGACTACTTGATCTATCGCGACAAAGGCAGCATCATCATATTTGCCTTCAGTCATCGCTATCGAAAATTTTTCAATCGATTCAACAATACCAACCAAATCCATTATTTTATCTTTTAATACTGGAATATCAGCCTCGCTATTCTGGGTAATAAACTTCTCCATGCCACCGACTGAATCCCATAACCAACTGGTGTACTCATCTTTAGCAACAGATTTGAGAGCTTTAGAAACATCTTTCTCCGAAACTATCGCTTTTGCGACATCTAAACCTAAAGAAATAGATTTTGGCGTATCCTCAGCGAATACACTCCTTGAACCAGCTAAAGATAAAAAAACCGTTAATAAAACTAAAAATATCCTTTTAATTGGCATAATTCTCCTTTAAAAGGTAAATAAGGAATCCTCTCTTACTTGATAAATGAGCCATTTATTGTTTTCTTTTATATACACCATTTCGCCCATACCTTCCTTTAAAATCAGGTCGTTACTGACACGCAAAGAAACTTTTTTTTGCCAGGTAAAAGTTGCGGCTAGTTTATTACCCTTGACCAAAACCTTGTCTAAACTGAAAGACATATCAATCGGTAAAGCCGTAAAAAAGGAATTTTCCAATTCATTCAAAAAAGAAGCTTTGTCAGGAATAAAACTTTCAGAAACCCGCTGAGAAAAAAATTGCTTAGAAAATTGAGAGAAAGCTGAAAAATCATCTTCAATCAACTTTTGAGCCAAGTTTCGTTCATCAGTTATGCTAATATCGGCAAAAGAATGCACCGAAGCACAGCCGGCAATAATTACGCAGAAAACGGCAATAATAGGTATATATAATTTACGCATATTAAAAGTTTAATATATATTTAATAACCGCCTGCCGTTCTTTATAGCTTAAGGCGCCATCTTCATGACTGTAGCGGTTAATATCGCCCCTTAAAACCAGGTGCCGATTTTTGTTTTTGCCGATAGTCCAATCAACTTCGGCGAAACTGCGGTTATTGCTGTAGCCGTTATCAGCTTTAGCACTATTACTGTCAATAAGGTTATGGCCAAACCGGATGATAATATTAGCCGCTAAATCATATTGTCCGGAAAAAGAAATTGATATATTAAGGTCATGATTGGAATCATTTTTAGTCCGGCGAATATCAAGAGCAGGATTTAAAGAAAGATATAAGCGCTTTTGAAGTAAAGAATATTCTCGCGCTAAAGTCATACCGATACGGTTAAAGTAATCTGATAAGCTCTTATCAGCTTGACTGGTAAAGGCTCGGTACTCATAAGAAAATCCAATATCGGCGTCTTGATATTTATCGTTAACCGAAAAACCGGCAGTAAAAGTGCGGCTTTCTAAAGAATTGATAATATCATCGGAATCACGTAAGTTATATGAAGAATAAACTCTAGTTCTAAAAGTTTCCCGCTGTGATAACGGTAAAATGTTTAAGCTAACACTTTTTTCATCATTGATAGTCCGTTTACTGAGCGTACTTTTCGATAAATGGTCCCAATAATAATTTTCCATTAAGGAAACGGATAATTGCTGATTAAAGCGATGGTCAAGGGTCAGTTGATGTTGAATTCTGTCCCGGGAAGAAGAACCGGAATCGGTATAAAAGTCAGGTTGGGCATAATTAAAGACATGACGCAAAATAGTTTGATTAACTTGAAACTGCGCGGCAAGATGCGCCGCACTGCCGTAACTTTGATCTTTTATTGTTTCCGAATCTTCATCAGCAAGATAGATACTGCGGGCGACTTCATAGTTTAAGGAAAAAAAACGGACAAAAGAAATATCTCCGTCAACTGAGAAAACACTGTTACGAAGATCAACAAACGACGAAGTCGCACCGGCAGTCGAGCTATCATCCTGATTTGTCACCGCTTGGACACCAATCCGGGCGTTGGAAACAATCTCAGATTCCTTAAACAAAAACGTATCAACTTTAAAACCAAAAACGTTTCTCTGGTAAATACCGGCAGCGATATCAGCCGAACTCTTACGAGCCAAAACATATTTAATCTCTGAAGTTGGATTTAATTTAATTTCGCCGCTATGGCCTTCCAAACTAGATCCTAATGTAAAGGGACTTAATTCACCATAAAAATCTCCGAAGATAAAAAGGTTATCGGGATTAGAGATTTTCAAGGAATATTCTTTAACTCTCAAATCGGAACGGACTTCAATTCGCGGGTTGTCAGTTTTACGCATCATCAACTGGCCTTCTAAGCTGTAGTCGCTCCAAAGTTTTTCTTGAAGATTCAAATTGATTTCTGAAAGATAATCCCAGCCGGTACGTAAAAAAGATTTAGATTTGTTACCAAGAACTTTATCATACTCGGCCTGGATCAGGATAGAACCGCTGATTTTTCCCGACCGCTCCGATAAAGACCGGCCAGAACTAAAGTCAGTAAGATCGTCTAAACGTTCCTTAAAAGTATAAGCCCGACCCGGCTCAGTTGAATTTTGATTAGCACTTCCAAAATAGTATACCTCAGCCGAAAAGACAGAATCAAAACAAGATAAGATCAATACAGTCAAAAATATACAAAGTTTTCTTAGCATTTGAATTATTTATAATTAGATTGTGGCTGTGATTTTGTACTTATTATATAGGTAAAAAAACCAATATCAACATTTTTATATTTTTTTTTGAACAGTCTTTTATAATCCCTAAAATAGATATAGACTTAAGATTTTTCAAGTGCCGAATAAAATGGCTGTTGGCTTAACTTTAACGTATTGAGCCGAGACAAGAGAACAGGCACTTAAAAATATCCCGCCTAAAAAGGGAATTTTAGGATTAATCATCCAAAAATAACCGCCGATAACCGGAAGGACCACCGCCGATAAATGGTTAATAGTGAAACTAACGGCGGTGCTGGAGGCGATATCCGGTTTATGGGCTATTTTTTGAAAATAAGTCCTGATCGCCATGGCCCCGTTAAATGAAATATGGTCTAAAATATATAACCCGGCAACGACCCATTTATATGGACAAAAGGCGTACCCGGCAAAAATAACTATTAAACTGCTGTACTCAAGCGTTAGTATCAAGCGTTCACCAAAACGTTTAATTGAACGGGCAATGAGCGGTGCGGCAAAATAGTTAATGATATTATTGACCACAAAAAGAATAGTCACCGATTGAAGAGAAAAATTAAATTTCTTAACCAATAAAAGGACCGAAAAAACCATAAATATCTGTCGACGGGATCCGGAAAGAAAAGTAAGAAGATAAAAAAGACCGTACTCCTTCTTCAAAATAATTTTCCGATGCTGAATATCACCGGTCTCCGGCTGATGGTCATAAGAAAGTCCCCAAAATCCCGTCGCCAAAACGATTGATCCGATAAAGATAAACATCATTTTGAAAGAACAGATAAAACTTAAGAAAAATATTGATACCCCGACAACGACACAAACAAGAGCCATTATACTCCGCTGATTACCCATAACAAAAACCGAGTTATACTCGTCAAAGTTCTGTAGAATTAAAGATTGATTAGTAGTTTCATAGTAATGAAATCCGAGGCTCATAATAACCGTAGCCGCGAGTAATCCGCCAATTGACGGGAAAAAACCAGTAAAGAAAATACCAGAACCTAAACAAATAACCGATAAAGCTGACAGTCGATGCTCCTTTAAAAAACCAAGAAGAAAAACTGCCGCAAAGGCTAAAAATCCCGGAACTTCACGAAAAGACTGAATAAGTCCGACCTGAAACCCGTTAGCGCCAACGACCTCAACCGCGAAATTATTAAACAGTGTCCGCCAGCCATGAAGTCCAACAGCCGAAGCCATAGTCAAAGTCAAAAGAAACTTATAAATCGGTTTGTTTTTTATTTTGTTCATAAATTAAATAATAATAAAATCGCGTAGATAACTGGCGGTCAGTATACGCCAACAGCTGAATTTTAGAAAAGTATATAGCGCTTACCGATTGCAGCAATTCTAATAGCTTTTATCTAAATTTCGGAATAGCTGATTCTTATTTCTTTTTTAAAGATATTTTTTGAGTTATTCGATAAATATACCAAAAAGAAATCGGCGTAAAAACAAAAGTGTAAATAATCGAAGCAAGCATCCCACCGATAATAACTGTTCCCATCGCCGATTTTAGCGGCATAATTGAATTAAGTTGAGGTAAAACCCCCAAAAGGATAGCAAGCGATGTCATAATAATCGCCCTAAACTTCTCCGATGCTCCCAGCCAAAGAGCATCGAGAACCGGGACACCTTCTCTTATTTTGATAACAGTGTAATCTAAAAGCAAAATCGAGTTGTTAACGACCAACCCGACAAGCATTACCATGCCAAGCATCGACGAAATATTTATCGATGCTCCTAAAAAAAATAAAGCGTAGAAAACCCCGATGAATGAAGTAACAACCGACAAAAGAATCGATAAAGGATAAGTAAACGAGTTCATCAGTGCCGCTAAAAGCATGTAGGTGAGGATTATCGCTAGAATAAAAGCTTTAATCGTCTCCCGAGCTGACTCTTCTTGATACTCGGCAGTGCCAGAATAACGATAACCATATCCTTGAGGAAATTCAATATTAGAAAAAGATTTATCCAAAATACTTTTAACCACGCCGGAATTGGATTTAGACAAATATCCTTCGAGACGAATTATTCGTTCTTTGTCACGATGGCGGATCGTCGGTAAAGCTTTAGCTTCTACGATATCACCAAGTTCAAGTACCGGGATTAATCCTTTTTGAGAAATAAGATTGATTTGTCTGATATCATCAAAATCCTCGGTATATAACTCATCAAGCGAAACATTTATGTCATACTCCTGGCCATCTTCTTTATAGAGATTTGTATCGTCGCCATAAACCGAAGCTCGAATAGTACTGCCGACACTAACCGCGCTTAAGCCGTAATCGACTAACTTACTCTGATTCGGTGAGTATCTGATTTCTTTTTTGGGGATCTTATATGATGACTTAACCGAACGAAAGAACCCGCTATCGGCCATCTTATCTTTCATCTCCTGAGAAAGGGAAATCATCCTATCATAGTCAAGCCCATAAACATTAATTGAGATGTCTCCTTCTACCCCGCCGCGGGCCTCACCGCGTTCAATATTTATTTCGGCATCGGGAATTTGAGCACTGAAAGGTATTAACTCATTAATAATGTCACTATCTGAACGTTTGCGTTTTGATGCCGGGAGAAGATTTACAACCACGGCCGCGTTTTCAACGCCATCAGTCCCGATATCGGTTAAAATCGATTCAACTTCTTCAATTTTTTGTATTCTTTCTTCAATTATTTTTGTCGTAGCAAGGGTTCGGGCAATTGTACTGCCTTGAGGCATTTCGATTTTTATGGTAATCATATCTTCATCAGATGCCGGATAAAATTCGTTTCCAACAAAAGGCATAATGAACTTTAAAGAAAAAAAAGATAATATAACAAAAATAACTATCGTTTTTGGAAAACGGAACATTAGTTTAAAAAGCCGCTGATATTCGCGTTTAAAAAAATCTAAACTTTTATTTACAGCAAGAACTAACCAAACAAAAGGATTAAAAGCTGATTTTTTTTGATGGTTAAAATTTTTCTTTTTTAAAAGCAGAGCGCAAAGCATCGGTGTAAGGGTAAATGACGCCAGCAAAGAAAAAAGTGTCGCGTAAATAACAGTTAAGCCAAACACTTTAAAAAACTGCCCAATAATACCGCCCATCATCGCAATCGGAGTAAAGACAACTAGATTTGTTCCAGTCGCGGCAATGATCGCGCCACTGACTTCTTTTGTCCCGTCAATCGCAGCATGCACGGCAGTTTCTTTATGTTCAAGATGATAAAGAACGTTTTCGATAATGACGATCGCATTGGCGATCAAAGTCCCAAGGACTGTCGCAATCGCTAAAAGGCTCATAAAGTTAATTGTAATTTTAGACACATCGACTAAAAACATAGCCGATAAAAGCGAGGTTAAAATAACGACAGTGGAAATAAAGGTCAGATTAACATGACCAGTAAAAAAATAAAGGATAAGTATCGTAAAAAGAATGCCAATAAAAATATTAAAGTAAGTCTGATTGGTTTCATCAATTATAAAATCAGTAGTATCGGTGGCAATCTCCAGAGATACTCCCGGCGGCAGCGTCTTTCTGAATTCAGGAAGTTTTTTTTGGATCTCCCGGGAAATCGAAACCGCGTTGCCATCAGAGACTTTGTTGATTGACAATCCGACAACGTCTTTGGCGTTAAACCGGGCAATTGTTGAAAGATCTTTAAAGCTATCCTCAATCCGGCCAATTTCTTTTAAGGCGAACTGACTGCCGTCTCGAGAAACAACAATTAGATCCGCCAATTCACCAACATTATTAAATTCGCCTAAAAATCTCAGGCTCAAAGAAGTATTACTCTTTTCCAGCAACCCGCCGGGAATATTTTTATTTTTGGCCTTAATACTTGAAATAACATCAGAAATAGTTATATAACGGCGAGCCATAAGCATCGGATCAAGAATAACATTTATCTGGCGTTGTTTTCCTCCATAGACATCAACATTGGCTACACCTTCAACTGAAGAGAATCGATCTTTAAGTTTCTTATCAGCAAACTCATATAAATCCCGGCCATCTAAATCATTACTTGAAAGGACCAGATCCATTACCGGCGCTAAAAGCGGATCGTACTTTTCAATAACCGGTTTTTCAAGATCTTCCGGCAAATCGTTAATAATAGCTTCGACCTTAGCTTTAACTTCAATGAATTTGATGTTGACATCACTCGTCATAAGAAACTCGATCATAACATAACCGAAGTTGTCATAAGAATAGCTTTCAATTTTCTTTATTTCCGATAATTCAGACACAACGTCTTCAATTTTATCAATAACTAAAGTCTCAACTTCTTGAGGCGTTGCTCCCGGATAAGTAACAGTAACCGTTACAATCGGAAAATCAATGTTAGGTTCTTTTTGAACATTCAAACTAAATAAGGAAAGAACGCCTAAAACAACAAAAACCATAACAACCATTATCGTGGTTACCGGCCGCTTAACGAAAAACTCAATCATCACGCTTCTCCTCTATCGCTGATCGATTCAAAATATTGACTAGATCTTTGGGTTTAAGATTAGAAAAACCTTCAATGACAACAAGATCGCCTTCCGTCAATCCGGTTTTAATTATCGCGCCATAACCGTTTCGACGCTCAATAACTACTCGTTTTTTTAAGGCTTTATTATTTTCAACTATCCATAAAAAATAGCTGTCGTTATCATAAGAAAGAATTTCATTCGGCACACAAATAACCTTTTCAAAGGTATCGACATTAACAAAAACAACCGGATTATTACCTAAAACTTTGGGATTATTAACCGCTATTTCGATATAATACATCCCGGTATCTAAATCAATATCATTGAAAACCCGGCTGACCTGCCCTAGAACAACAGCCGGATTAATCGAAGAAAAAACAGTCTGGCCAATCCGCAGCTGATCTTTAACTATTCCCGGAACATAAGCATGACAAAAGCTTAACCCGCTGAGGGTTACGGTTACTTTCTTATACATCTTAACATCAGCGGCTTTAAGTTTTGTAACAACAACTGGTTTGCCTTTTTCAGCCCATTCACTGATCGCGCTGACTATATCACGATTGATTTCTCTGGTCACGGAATGCTGCCTAAAGACTACCGCGAAAACCATAACTAAAAAAAATAAAATCAAAAAAATCAGTTCTTTCTTATTCACCATTATTATTCCCTTCTAAAGTTAAACGCTCGATCCGGGCTAAAGTAACCTCAAGGTTAAACAAAGTAGACTCTTTGTTCAAGCGCTGATTAGTTAACTGTAACTCAGCGTCATTTAAATCGGTCACAGAGATTTGTCCGGCCTTAAACAAGTTTTGACTCAAATCAAAAGCCTGCTCAGCCAGAGTAACCGCGGTCTTATTAGCTTCTAAAGTGTTGCGATACTCATTATACTCGTCCATTGCTTTATCTAATTCAAGAGCATAAGCCTTCAGCCCCTTCTGATGCTCAAGTACGGCGTTATCTTTATCGATTAGGGCTTGAGCCACTTCGGCTTGAGTTTTTTTGCCAGTAAATATCGGTACATTTATAATCGCGCCAACGATTCCATAATCTTCCATAGCGTCACGGCCGCGGGATAGGCCATCACCGCTGCCGAGATGATTCCAGCTGGCAAAAGCTGAAACTTCAGGAAAGTATCCGGCTTTTTTAGAACGAAGCAAATCTTCTTTTTCTTTAATAGTCTTAGCTAAAGCTTTTATCGCCGGTTGTTTTTGCCTCAATGACAAAAGCATCTCTTCCCGAACAAAAGATGGATAATTTTCCGAAAAACCTTGAGTCAGTTCAATAGGCTGATTCCGATCGGCACCAACAGCAACGCTTAATGTTTCAATAGCCGAAAGATAGACTGCCCGGGCATTATTAACTATCGGCATTCGAGCGGCAATATCAGCCGATATTTTGATATTATCATGTTTAGAAACTCGCCCGCTAAAAGCCCGTTTCTCAAGAATCGCTTTATTAAGCTGAGCATTGTTGTAAGACTCTTGGACTATTTCCAACGAACGTTTAGCTAAATAAGCGCTAAAGTAAGCGATTCTTGCACTGTAAATAACTTCCTGGAGCAAGCTTTGGCGGTTATAAGTACTAGTTGTTATCGCTTTCTTGGCGGCGGAAACCGCGTAAGCTATTTTGCCAAAGCTATAAATTTTTTGATTAAGTGTCACTCCACTATTTAGATCGTAATCTTTCATTAAAGCGGTAGCTGTTATATCCGGGTACTCATAGTTATATCCCCAGCTTAAAAAAGCATTAACCTGGGGAAACATATCAGAGCGTTCTTCCTTATATTTTGAGCGGCCTCGTTTTATCTCGTTATCCTGAATTTGAAGGTCTTCACTGGCATCAATTGTCATCTCAATCGTTTTTTCTAAGTCAAGCGACAGCTTACCCTCAATAGCTTCTTGAGAGAAAACCGCCTCAAAGCAAAAGGAAACTGCTAAAGTTAATAAAAAAGTTATAGTTTTTGTTTTTTTTCTATTCATCATATACCTTTTAAAAAAATCTGTTTAAAAAAACTTAGCTGAGTGTTATACTTTTTTCCAATTTGATCAAAATCCTCTATTTCAATTGACAACGGTACCCCTAATAGAATCGTTTTTAGCGAAAGCACGATATCCTCAATTTTAATATTTTCTTTAATTCGATGTTCGATTATCAGTTTTTCAATAATCTTTGAAAAGATACCATCTAAACTTTCTAAGACTATATCCTCAACACCATGGCATTCAGGATAGGCATATAATTTTTCTACTGCCAACAAATCACCAGGTTTGGGCTTTTGGCGCTGAGAAGTAAAAATTGAAATAAATTCATAAAACAAATAGGGCTGATCCAACTCTTTAGTTAACAAAGCAAAAGCTAAATCCAACAAGTCGATTGAGTCTAAACTAAACCACTTTTGCTTTATTTCCCACTGAATCTTAAGTATCTGAAGTTTTTCAAAAAAAAGAATTACATCAATCTTCTGAGGAAAATAGTTATAAAAAGTACCTTCACTGACTTCAACCATTTCGCAGACCTCTTTTATTGAGATATCGGCAAAACTAGTATCTTTCAGGCGCTCAACAAATCCGCGGGCAAGCATAACTTTTGTCTTGGCATATTTTCGCTCACGTAAACTATAACTAGCTTCCTTCATCGGTTCTCCTTTTATTTGCAATAATGTAGCACTCTAAATATATGCTGTCAAGCACATATTTAGAGTAAGCACCAAAAAATAAAAATATTTAAGCCTTATTGGTCGATTTTAATAACTGAAAAGTTTGATTGAAAACAGGATAGAGCACCAAATATAGCGGATACTAGGAATTTGGCCGGTTAAAAAATATAGCTTTAGTTTAAAAAGCTTAGTTTACCTTGCAAATGTCAACTGTCACCGTTAAGCCTTAATCTTCGTTCCGTGGCTTTAAGAATTTCTTCAATCATAACCGAGTAATTCATACCTTTGAATTTAGCCATTTTGGCCAAATGACCGTCCCAACACCAACCAGGGTTAGGATTGACCTCTAAAAGTTTCGGCTGATTCAGAGAGTTAAGACGCCAGTCAAAACGACAATAATCCCGGCATTCCAAACGCTCAAAAAGGCGCAGACAAGCTTCTTCAAGGTATTTTTCAAGTTTTTCGCTCAAATTTGCCAGTTTAGAAGTAACCTTGCTATAAGGAGAATCAGGCAACCACTTTGCTTCATAGCCGCAGATACGAGGCAAACCTTCCGGTACAGCGGAATAATCCTCTTCAATTATCGGTAAAACCATATAACTATCATTTAAGTTTCCGATAATACCGACACTAACATCGGCACCGGTTAAAAACTCTTCTACTAATATCGGTTTATCGTAACCGGTATTATCGCGAATATACTGAATCGCGTCAGCCAGCTGTTCTATATTTTCGGCATAGCTTTTCTGGGTTATCCCTAAACTGGAATCGCCGAAATTTGGTTTGACGAGAACGGGAAAAGATATTTTCAATTCGTATACATCATCTTCCGGCCGAATAAAAAGAGCACGGGGAACGCTAATATCCATTTCCCGGGCAATACCCCGAACTAAAGATTTATCGTAACAATAAGCAAGACACTGAGGATTACTCCCGCTATAAGAAATAGACATTATCTCCAAAAGGGAAGGAATATGGAGCTCCTTTACTGCCTGGTTATTAAACCCTTCATCACAAAGATTGAAAGCATAATCTACTTTAGAACGCATTCGCAAAAGATCGTAAATAAGCTGGTCGTGATTGTTAAGATAAACAAAATTGTATTGTTCAATTCGAGAAAGGGCCTTTTTCAAACAATCAATGGTATAAAGGTCATCGTCGTCAAAAACCGATTCCGGTTTTATCTTATCCTCTTTTCTTGGATCACCAAGCAAAACTGCGACTTGTCGAAGTTTAGTCCGTTTAGCCGACAATTTCGGTGTCCACTCTTTTCTGACTGTAGCGGTCAAAATAAGCCGCCTCTCCATCATCCCAAGATCCTGATTACGCAGGCTTTCAGTCGTTACCTGACCATGACAAATAACATCTTTAAATCCAAGGTCTGAGAATAATTTCATGAGTTCAGCCTTAGAATACAAACGTTCGGCATAAAACTGGTCGACAACGACACCCTTTTTAGCATGTGATATTATTTCCCGCGATATCAGCCGTTGTTTATCGCCCGACAAGGAACGTTCCCGGCAGACAAAATGATTTTTGTCAATCCACTCCCAGCTCCGGTCTCGAAAGTTATTGACCATATAGTCGCCATCAGTAACATCAATAAGAACTTTGCCCCAGGGACGTAAAACCCGAAATATTTCTTTGAGAACTTTTCGGTCATCATAAACAGTTTCAAAATAGCCAAAACTATTACCAAGTAAAGTCACACAATCAAAAGAACAATCATTAAAAGGTAATTTTCGAGCGTCGCCTTCCTTACACTTTAATTCCAGGTTTTCTTTACGGGCGCTACT
The DNA here is from genome assembly GCA_028711575.1 of Candidatus Omnitrophota bacterium. Taxonomy (GTDB): domain Bacteria; phylum Omnitrophota; class Gorgyraeia; order Duberdicusellales; family 4484-171; genus JAQTSA01. The sequence continues at coordinate 17,542 of JAQTSA010000011.1, forward strand.
TCGCGCTTTTTGTATTAAAAAACGTGACCGGTCTAAACCAGTAACATTGAAAAATCCCCGGCGGATCAGTTCCCGGACATGACGGCCCTGACCACAACAGACATCTAAAATTGAATTGTCTTTCTCCAAAGACAAAAGGCTTAAATAGTAGTCAACTTCCCGGGAAGTAAGACTGGAATCTTCAACAACATCAGCGTCAGTTTTTAAATAATTAGCATTAAAAACCTTCTGCCACCAATCACCGGAAACATGAGCTTCAAGATCTTGTATCGGACCCAAAGTCGTATTATTACTTCTCGCCCGGGGGACAATCGCTAATTGTTCTTGATTAATCTTACTCATCTTCCTCCTTTTGATACAGCCTCAACTATGGCAATTCTAACAACAAACCACTTAACCCAGCTTCTTAAAAAATTGAATTTTTATTTACACTTTTCTTTTAACTGAATAATCTTTCGGCAAAAAATATAATCTTTATAATCCCAATAATACCAACGGCTTTTCAATCCTCATCGTTTTCAGACTCGGCATAAAGATCTTTAAACTCTCCCAGCCTGACTTCCGTAGGCTCAAGCCCGATTACCAACAGGATTGCCTCACAGGAAGGGCAAACCGCGACATCAGAAATTTTTATTTTTTCGCCCAAAATTACCCGCTTTTGACAAACCGGACACTCAACTCTCGATACCGGATTTTCTTTCGGCATAACTATACCTCTTTTTTATAAATTACATAAATTCAGGTTATCCCGGCTGATCAATAACTTTAGCCTTTGTTTTAGCATTTTTAAAAGGTGAATTTTAATATTACAATAAAATTCATTTAGCTATTTAAAACTTCTTTAACCCGGTTACGCAAAACATCTAAACTCTGCGACTTATCATAATACCCGGCGGCCCCTTCAATCAGCTTGATTTGATCTTCCACCGGACAAACGCTGCAAACGATAACCTTGCTTCTACTGTTAAAGGTTCTCAACAAAGTATAAAATACCCGGCCATCAACTTGCGGCAAGTTAATATCCAATAATACAATATCAAATGTCCGTTTCTTAAAAAGTTCATGAGCGTCGATAACATTGGACGTTTTAAAAACTTCATGCCCTTCAGAAACAAATAAATCTCCATAAATGCGGCGAATCTTTTCTTCATCGTCAACTACAAGAATACTGCCCATTTCCCACCTCAAATGTTTATATCAAAATTAAACTTAAAATAAAATTAAAAAAAGATTAATTTTTTTTAATCAAAAAATTTACTGTCTTTATCGGGTTATAATAAGGGGAGTGTTACCGTAAAAGTAGCCCCGCCATTAGGCTGGCTTTTAACATCAATATCAGCCTGGTGGAGTTTGGCAATAGTTTGAGTAATGCTTAAACCTAAGCCGTTTCCTGACTCAAGGTTCTCGTCAGTTCGATTAACATAAAAAAACTTATCGAAAATTTTAGGAAGGTCTGCAGCTTCAATACCAACGCCAGTGTCAGCGATTGAGACATAAGCCTTATCAGCCGAATATTCGGCCGAGAGAAAAATTCTGCCGTTTTGATAATTAAACTTAACCGCGTTATGAACCAAATTAAAAAATAATCGACGAAGATGTATTCGATCGGCACGAACAAAAACTTCCTTTTTGGGAATTTCGGCCTCAACCTTAATGCTTTTTTTTAACGCCAGGAGTTTAACTTGCTGATAAACTTCATTTAAAAATTCACTTAAATTAACTTGCTCAAATTTAAATACCTCCGGGCGGTATTCAAGCCGAGTTAAGAGGAGAAGATCTTCAATAGTTTTAAGCATTCTGTGAATTTCATCGAGATTTGTTTCAATCACCTTTTTATACTCTTGATCGGTCCGGTCTCTGGACAAAGCCAATTCTGATTCACCACGCATTATCGCTAAAGGAGTCTTTAATTCATGCGCGACCTGAGAGCTGAATTCTGCTATATGTTTAAATGATTTTTCTAAACGCTCAATCATATCGTTGAAAGCGTTAGAAAGGTACTGCATTTCTTCATCAATATGTTCGGTTTTTACCCGGCCGCTTAAATTCTCTTCTGATATACTTTTAGCGACGCTAGCCACATCAATTACCGGCCGGAGGATTTGCTTAACTATTACCGCCCCGATCAACCCGACAGAAAACAATACAAAGGGAATACTTAGTATTAAAAAGCGAACCCGATTCTCTAAAACACCAATAATCGGCTTAATCGAAGAACCGACAACAATAACAAAAGGGCCTTGATCTTTATAGTAAAATATTTTTTCGATAAACCGGACCCGTTTTTTTTGAAAAAAAGAAAGTTCTCGGACATTATTTCTACTGATAAGCAGGCCCGCTCTTTTATAAAGACCGGGGAAACTGGTTTCGTTCAGATTAAAAGAAGCCCTAACCAGTTTGCCGTCAGGGCCAAAAAGGGCGATGTAATAAACCCCAAGACGCGATTCTTTTTTTAAAAGGACTTCTTTTTCAATCTCGGCAGCTTTGTCTGAGACGACATATTCTGATTTTAAGGGAATCAATTTTCGACAAGAAAACAAAAATGATTTAGAATCACCGCCAAGAACATCAGCGTAGTTTACAATTACTTCTTTTGTTTCTTGGACTTTTTTTGTCAACTCACTATCTAAATCGTTATAAAGGGTTACCCGGAGCGAATAATAAAGCAACCCATTATAGACTAACAAAAAAGACGCGAAAATAGCAGTGTAAAGGACGATTACTTTAAATTTAATAGTTCTGAATTTCATAAGAAGCTATTCTTTTAAAATATACCCTATTCCCCGGAGAGTATGAAGCATCGGTTTTGAAAAACCTTTATCAATTTTATTTCGCAAAAAATTAATATAAACATCAATTACGTTTGTAAAACTGTCAAAATCTTCGTTCCAAACATGCTCGGAAATCATAGTTCGAGTTACTACCTGATTTGAGTGTAAAATAAGGTATTCAAGGAGAGAATATTCCTTACTTGTTAGTTTTATTTCTTTATCCAAACGCTTAACACTGCGGCTTAGCTGATCAAGTTCTAATTCTCCGAGTTTAATCGTTGTAGTTTTATCGGTCCTTTTTCTTCGAAGTAAGGCTCGCACCCTGGCAAGCAGTTCCTGAAAAGCAAAGGGTTTAGTCAAATAATCATCAGCACCGGAATCTAAACCAGATATTCGGTCTATGAGACTATCTCTTGCTGTCAGCATCAAAATCGGCACATCGATACCTTTAGCTCTAAGCAGTCGACAAACCGAAAAACCGTCTCTTCCGGGAATCATAATGTCCAGAATTATAAGGTCATAAGGGTTGACTTCAGCTTGGAATAAAGCCTGATTACCTTCAGAAACTATATCCACGACATAATTAGCCTCTTTTAAGCCGCGGGAAATAAAGCTGGCGATTTTTGGCTCATCTTCTACCAATAAAATACGCATTATACCCCCCTTTAAGGGTTTTTTAAAAAATTAACAATAATTTTTCAATATAATATTTACTTATATTTTCTTAAATTTCCAAAACTCAGGAAACAGGATAAAATATGAAATCATAAAAAGCCCTGCTTAAAAAAATAAGCAGGGCTGATAGTTTATAAAATCAATTATTAGCTTTATTTTGCAAGCCTTGATTCCATAATCTTAATATCTTCTTCAATGGCTTCAAGATCTTCTTCATGCTCAATCTCGTCAGTCATAATTCTTAGAGCCATGTCATAAGTTACCGGATCCTTGTCTTTAGTGTAATCCATAATTTTCTTATATTGAGTAATCGCGCATTGTTCACCGGCGATATTTTGTTTGAGCAAAACCCTTACATCAGGATCTTTAGGGCTATCATAACCGCAATTAGTCTCTTTTATCCAGGCTTGCGGCTCAAGCAACGGCGTACCACCAAGCTGAATAATCCTGTCAGCAACTAACCCGGCATGGCGCAATTCATCAGCAGCGTGCTGAATCAACTCAGCAACTACCGCTTCTTTAGGAACACCTACCGCGACTTTTGCTCCTAACCAATACTGATAATAAGCCAACCACTCATCAGCATAAGCTTTATTCAGCAACTTAATTAGCTCATCAAGTTTAATCCCAAACGACGCTAAGATTTCTCGACCTCTGGTACCCATGATAAAACCTCCCTTTATTTTTTTTGTAACAGCATCGGCTTGCCGCAACAGACAAGCTCTCCCCCGCCAACAACTTTAACTTCTACCACATTACCACAAATTTCACATTCATAGACTTCACCACTATTTGAAACATTTGCCATAGACCCTCCTATTTAAAACAATACCCTTGGATTAATATAAGCCTACCTCAACCGGACAAAGATGCAATCGTTTTTTTAAAGATTTATTCTCTGATATTTTTTTCATATTCGAGCCGAATTTTTAGTTTTTCAATTTTAAAAATCGTAATATTTCCCTACAAAAAACCGGAAGGTCTTCCGGTTTACGGGAAGTTATAAGGTTATCATCGACAACCACATCCTGATCGACAAATTCAGCTTTAGCATTAACAATATCATCCTTTATTGCCGAAAAACAAGTAACTTTTCTGCCTGCTAATACTTTAGCCGATACCAAAACCCATCCGCCATGACAAATAGCGGCAACCAGTTTACCGCGGCTATTTATCTTTCGAACAAAAGATATAATCTCTTTTGACCGACGAAGATAATCAGGAGCATAGCCGCCAGGGATAATAACGCCACCAAAATCATTGCTGTTGACGCCACAAACCGAAACATCTTCAGCGACAGGATAACCTTCTTTACTAAGATACTCTTTTTTTCTGCCTGGACCAAGAAAAATTGTTTCAATACCGGCCTCTTTAAGCCTTAAGTAAGGGTACCAAACTTCTAAAACCTGATAATAGTCTTCTACTAAAACAGCGATTTTCATCTTCGTTTCTCCCGCGAATTTTGCAATAATCCTAGTTTGAATTAAAGATCTGACTATCGAACTGTCTTTATAACCTCGATTCTAACCCGAGCTAAACCGGATTTTACCATCCTTAACCTTTTAGCCGCTGCCCGGGACAGATCAATAATTCGTCCGGGAATATAAGGGCCGCGGTCATTAATCAAAACGATCACCTGACGATTATTTTCTAAATTCGTCACTATTACTTTCGTTCCCAAAGCCAGTCGTTTATGCGCGGCGGTTAATTTATTAGGGTCAAAGATCTCCCCGCTTGCCGTTTTTCTACCACTAAACCGTTTGCCGTACCAGGAAGCGGTGCCATACATTCTATAGCTGTCATATATTACAATCGAAACCAAAACTGCAAGAATCAAGAATAAAGCAGCAAAAAAAAACTTTAATCGCCCAAAGATTAAGTTACGAAAAAACACGATCTAATTACCTCAGAAAACATAATAACCGCCCTTGCTTTAATCAATCGATTATTGATTAAAAATTACTAGGTAACGGCCATAGCCCTCTTGCTTTAAATCTTCTTTAGGAATAAAGCGAAGAGCGGCAGAATTTATACAATAACGCAAACCCGTAGGCTGTGGTCCATCACTGAAAACATGGCCCAAATGTGAGTCGCCATCTCTGCTTCGAACCTCAGTTCTCGTTCTAAACAGGCTTCGGTCAACTTTTTCTACAATATTTTCTGCTTCAAGCGGCCTTATAAAACTTGGCCAGCCGGTTCCGGATTCGTATTTATCAACCGAACTGAACAAAGCCTCACCGGAAACGATATCAACGTAAATTCCCTGACGTTTATTGTCCCAGTACTCATTTTTAAAAGGCGGTTCGGTACCGTTCTGTTGGGTCACTTCATACTGCAAAGCGGTAAGTTTTTCCTTTAACGGTTTTTGCTCATATTTACCGTTTTTTAGAAAAAGTTTTTTCTGATCGTTCTTCCAAAGTTCGCCAAGACGCCGATCGCGGCCACAATTAAAACGGTAAAATTTGTAACGTAACGGATTTTTCTTATAATAACCTTGATGATAATCTTCTGCCGGATAAAACCGGTTTAGACTAAGTATTTCGGTCACAACCGGCGCTGAAAGCCGGCCGGATTTTACTAACTCGGCTTTTGAGTTTTCAGCTATTTGTTTTTGTTTTTCTGAATCATAAAAAATAGCGGTTATATATTCATGTCCCCGATCACAAAATTGACCGCCGCTGTCAGTAGGATCGACTTTAGTCCAAAAAATATCCAGCAGTTGATTGTAATTTATCAGAGAACTGTCATAGCTGATCTCAACCGCTTCAATATATCCTTTTTTACCATAATCCTGGTAAGTAGGGTTATCGCCTTGGCCGCCGCAATATCCGGAAACTACCGACTTAACGCCATTAACTTTTTCGAAATCTGACTCCATACACCAAAAACACCCTCCGGCGAAAAATGCTTTTTCGCTTTTTTCTTGAGAAAAAGAATTTGAAATCATAACACCTCCAATTAGAAACAATATTAAACCTGAGTTGAGAACTTTTATCATCGCTCTCCGATTTGGGTTAGTTCTGGTCAATTTCAAGTTATCCGAATTAATATTCTTCTAACTGATTAAATTCAGCGTTTTCAAGCCAGCGCTGGGGCCGGCTCACAAAATCAATTATCTTTTCAAGCAAAAAGAAATGTTTTTTCTCTTCATTCGCTATTTTCAGAAGCATTGTTTTTTTCTGTAAATCAGGCGTACTTTCCGCTGTCTGAAGATAAAAATCCTCTGATTTCTTCTCAACTTTTTGGGCGTCGCGATAAAGAGAAACTTGAGTTTCGCCGAAATCAAAAGATTTCTCATCAGCTAATTTTTTAAACAACTCTTTTGCGCTGAACAAGATATCGCTTGGTTGGACCTCAGAAACCATTCCTTCTTTCATCTTTTTAAATAAAAAGTAATGTTTAACCTCTTCTTCCGCTAACCAATTAAAAATTTTGATTAAACCGGAATTAGGAGCGGTTTCAGAAAGCCGGCGATAAAACCGCTCTCCTTCTTTTTCCAATTCCATCGCGTAATCTTCTATGTTCATAGCCAATCTCCTTATTCTTTTCATTTAGAGGATTAAGCAATAGTTATATCCTCAGAGAGATAAACATCCTGAATAGCGTTAAGCAGGCTGACTCCTTCAGCCATCGGTTTTTGAAAAGCTTTCCGCCCGGAGATAAGCCCCATTCCCCCGGCCCGTTTGTTGATAATCGCGGTTTTAACCGCCTGCTGAAGGTCATTTTTCCCCGAAGGGCCACCGGAATTTATCAAACCGATTCTGCCCATATAACAGTTTGCTACCTGGTAACGGGTTAAATCAATTGGGTTATCACTGCTAAGTTTTTCATAAACAAGCGGACTGGTCTTACCAAAATTAATAGCCGTGTATCCGCCATTATTGGTTGGAAGTTTTTGTTTTATTATATCGGCTTCAATAGTAACCCCTAAATGATTGGCTTGAGCCGTTAAATCGCTTGCGGCATGATAATCTACAGCGCCTTTTTTAAAACCGTCGTTACGGAGATAACACCAGAGAACCGTAAACAAACCCAATTCATGAGCCCGGGAAAAAGCGCCGCTGACCTCTTCAATTTGGCGGCGTGATTCCTGGGAACCGAAATAAATCGTCGCCCCGACTCCGACAGCGCCAAGATCAAAAGCCTGTTCGACTGACGAAAAAAAACGCTGATCAAAAGAGTTAGGATAAGTCAGAAGCTCATTATGATTTAGTTTTACAAGAAAAGGTATTTTATGAGCGTACTTGCGGGAGACCGCGCCTAAAACACCAAGGGTAGACGCAACGGCGTTACAGCCGCCTTCAACGGCAAGCTTAACTATATTTTCCGGATCAAAATAAATCGGGTTAGGAGCGAAAGACGCGCCGGCAGAATGTTCAATCCCCTGATCTACCGGCAAAATTGAGAGATATCCCGTTCGGCCAAGACGGCCGTTATCAAATACCCGTTGTAAACTCGCCAGTACCCGGTTTGAGCGGTCAGATAAGGAAAATATCCGGTCAATAAAATCAGGACCGGGCAGGTTAAGGTCTTTTTTTAAAATAGTCTTTGAAACGTGACCTAACAAACTTTCTGAATCATCGCCTAAAATTTTCACTATTGAATCGATCATAAAACACCTCCTGGTATAATTCTCATACTGTTACTTTAGTATGAGATCTTTGTTAATAATGATAAAATATAAAGGGTAATCCTTTTTCAGCTGGGAGACAGCTTGCTTATCCTCCGTAAGACTTCTTTCCAA
>JAQTSA010000012.1 GCA_028711575.1 Candidatus Omnitrophota bacterium
CTAAAAACCCTTTTAAAAGAGAACGGGGTATGAGTTTTTATTATGATTTGATCGATTGGTTAGGCGGATATCCTTATGAGTATGCTTCGATTGATGAGGTTGTCGATTGTTTTTCCCGATTGGGGTTCAGCGTGCTTAGAGTTAAAAAAGCATCGGTTCCTACGGGATGTAACGAATATCTTTTTAAATTAAAGGAAGACAAGAATAATGACTAGAAAACTTTCGCTGGTATCTTCTCCTTCCTGGTGTCAGTCACGGGTCATCCCTTTTGCTTTTACGGAACTTGCCGCTTATGCTCTGGCTAAGGGTGTTGATATCGAGATAATTGATGTAAAGCGAAACCCTTATAGGCGTTTGTCGGTAAGGGATAAGTCGAATGTTTTATCGGAAATTATTTCTAAAATTATAAAAACAAATCCTTCTTACATAGGCCTTTCCTGTTTTACCAGCAATTACGATGAGTGTTGCGACTTGGCTCGTCGAATAAAGGATGAAACAAAAGCAGTGATCATTGTCGGCGGCATACATCCGACAATCCGTTATCAGGATTTCTTCTATAAAAACAGTCCTTTTGATTTTGCGGTTATCGGTGAAGGTGAAGATGCTTTGTGCGAAATAGTTCAGGCCGAAGAGTCAGGGATTAATTACTCTGATATTAAAGGTATCGCTTTTAGGCGTCTAGACCAGCTTGTCCGTACTGAGATAAGGCCATGTTTTAAAGACTTATCTCATTTGCCTTCTCCAGCTTACGAAATGGTCGATATGAGCTTTTATTTGCAACCTCAACGCGGCATAATCCGTTCTTTAGTTACTTCTGGTTTGCATATTCTTACTGGTAGGGGATGCCCTTTTTCTTGTACTTTTTGTGCCAATAAGGCTATTTTTGAGTCGCAAGGGTTAACACCGTTAGTCAGACACCGTTCGGTTGAGGCGGTTATCGCTAATCTTAACCATCTTAAGAATCATTACGGTTTAGAAAGTTTTTATATCGCCGATGATACATTCACTTTGCCGGCAAGTAGAGCAAAAGATTTTTGCCGTAGGTATAAAGCTTCGGGATTGACAATGCCTTGGGCTGCTGAAACAAGGGTTAATTTAATTGATGAGTCGATGGTTTTGGCCCTTAAAGCGGCGGGTTGTGTTCAACTTGATTTTGGTGTTGAGAGCGGGTCTCAATCTGTCCTTGATCGGATGAGAAAGGGAACTACGGTTGAAGATATTAGAAAAGCTTTTTTATTGTCGAAGCGATATAAGTTACGGACTTTTGCTAATATCATGTTTAATACGCCAAAAGAAACCGAAAAAGATGTAACGCTTACTATCAATTTGATGAAAGAACTTAAAGCTGATCATTATGGTATTGCTTTAACTGTTCCTTTACCGGGATCGCAGTTGTTCGATGAGTATCTGGGGTATCGGCGGCTGAGAAAAGAAGATTATTGGCTCTTTTCGGCTCCGGGATTGTTCCAGCGGATTATAGATCCTCGGTTGCGTTTAGCAGACCATAGTATTGATTTAGACCGATTGTATTTAAAAATTAACCTAAGGTTTTTTCTTTTAACTTCTTTTATTGAAATAACTTTTTCTGGATGGTATTGGCGAACTTTTTTTGCGAGCAAGAGAAAAAGGGGTTATCTGAAATGCGCTTTTTTCTCGTTTTTATGGCAAATATCCAAGTATAGTTATTTTCTTGTATCTAAAATTAATAATTTGCGCTTAAAAAGAAGATAAACCGCCTATTCGATATTATGATATAATCGTTGAAAAAGGAAGATATGTTGTTGTTTTTCCGTAAGTACAAAGTTCTCCTAAAGCTTTTTCTGGTTTGTTCGATTTTGATATTTATTTTTTCCCGGGTCGACATCCATCTTTTAATTGAAACTATCCGGAGTATTAATTTGGGTCTTTACCTTTTGGCCATGAGTGTTTTATTGTTGAGTAAGATTGTTGTTTCTTTGCAGTTAAAGCTAGTTTTGCTGAGCGTGAATGTTAAACGCCGATTAAAGGAGCTCTTAATTATTAATTTTTCTGCGAGTTTTTATTCTTTTGCCGGAGACCTGTTCGGCGGAGTGGTTCGTTTCAATCGAATATCAGGCAAAGATAATCGCCGAGGAGAATCTTTGTTCTCAATACTTATTCAGCGTTATCAACTGTTACTGGCATTATATTTTTCTTTTTTAATTGGTTTTTTTTATTCGGGGATAACAGTTCTAACGTCTAGAGAATTAGTAGTAATTATTGGGTTCGGGCTTACTTCGGCCGTTCTGTTTCTTATTTTTTTAATTGTTCTTTTTAATCAATCCGGTGTCAACTTCTCAGAAAGGCTATTAACTTTTTTTCGACGGTTTACTGATTCAGGATTTTTTCTTAATAAAGTTGAAGATCTAATAAGGGTCATGAAAGTTTTTAGGATGAACTTTTTAATTTTTATTAAGTCTTTCATTGTAGGGTTTATAAATCAAATCATTGGATTTTTTGCCGCTTGGTTGGTAGTGGTTTCGCTGGGAATAGAAATTCCTTTTTTTGCTGTGATCTGGGTATTTTCGCTTACAGCTTTAGCTCATCTTTTACCGATAAGCTTTTATGGCCTTGGGATAAGAGAAGGGATGCTTATTTGGCTTTTAGGCAAATACGGAGTAGCTGTTGAAGCCAGTCTTTTGGTTGGATTTTTGTTGTTTTTTATAATGATTGTCCATGGGGTTGTTGGCGGCCTCGTTGAGCTGCTTTCTCCATTTGCCAATAGGGAAAAAATAGTTTAAATAATTATTATGTCGGTTTATGAAGCTAGTTTTAAGGTTTTTTCTAAATTACCTAAATCGTTAAGGAATTGGATAAAAGCGGTCTATCGGCGGGGTTCTACTGTTTTTTATCTTTTAAGCTTCACTTCTTAATCCAATAGCGGATTGCGAATCCTTGGTGGAGTTGACTTTAATAACGAAGGTTTTGGCTTGGGTGACGGGTTTGCTTTTCAAGCATTTTTAAGAATTCTAATGATTAAACATCAGGCAATTGGAATTGATGTCGCCTATATCGACGACCAAACTCATCCTAATGCTCGGCGTCAACCTTATAAGCGGCCGTTGCATCTTAAACGGAACCTATCGATGATTCATGAGTTTAACCCTTGGGTGAAAAGTCATTTTCATTTTGATTCTAATGCCCAGTTTAATGATTTTTTAAGCCGGGTAAAGTCTAATTATATCGTCTGGCCGATACTCTATGATAGGTTTAAATATCGCGGTCTGTATGACCGTAAAGCTATGATTGATTTTTTTAAAAAAGAGGGGTATTTACCGAAACTGACTTGTCGACAGGAACTTATTAATTGGGCACATGATTTCTGCAGCGATAAACTTAAGAATCGCAAACTGATTGTTATTCAAATTCGCAATAATCCTACCCGCCGGACCGATAAAAACGCCAATATTTCAGCTTGGATTGATTTTTTTAAAAAGCGTTCTCAATCTCCGGACTTCTATTTTGTAATTATTGGAGAAGAGGAGGAAATAATCGCTAAACTTAGAGATCAAAGTAATATATCTTTTTCTAAGGATTTTAAAACTAGCTTTGAACAGGATGTCGCTTTAATGCAGATTGCTTTTTTAGTTATGGCTTCTCCCAGTGGCCCGGCAGAATTCAGCCGTTATTGCGGGGTGCCATCACTAATCTTTGGGGTTAACCCTAAATATACGGAAGATGTTAAAGCCGGCCAGGATTATCCTTTTGCTAGTGACATTTTAAAAATATTTTGGGGAAAGGAGACTTTAGAGTTGATAGACCGTGAATTTGACCTCTTATATGAGCATTTGCTAGAAATTAATTGGCGTAATCCTTATAGTTTTAAGCCGGTAGATAATTATCCTCATCGTTTTTGACGAAAATCTGATGAATAATAAGAAAAAAATAGTTTTATTGTTTCCTGATTTTAAAGAAGGGTTTGTTATGGGCAAAGTGCCTCTCGGCCTTGCTTATATAGCTTCGATGCTTGAGAGCCGCGGGCATTATGTTGAGGGGTATAACTTAATAGTTGATCCGTTAAAGGACATTGACTTTGAAAAGTTTGATTTTTGCGGAATAACGTGTTTGACTTCATTTATAAATGAGGTCCGGCGCGTAAGCGAGTATGTTAAAGAGAAAAATCCTACGATAAAAATTGTGATCGGCGGGCCGCATCCTTCAGTTGAGACTGAAGGATCGCTGTTTATTTCAGATAAAATTGATTTTGTGATCAGCGGCCAGGGCGAAAATCCTTTTTTAGAACTCATCGAATCTTCGCCGGGTAATATTGAGAAAATAACCGGCCTTTATTTTCTGGAATCGGGGCTGATCAAGGGGCAGGCCAATTCTAATAATTTAGATATAAGCTCTTTACCTTTGCCTAATCAGCGTTTGTTTGATCATGGAAGGCTGGAGAAAAGGAATCCTTTTCGGGCGATTCTTGCTTCAAGGGGCTGTCCTTTTCATTGTTATAATTGTCAGCCATTACTTGATAAAGTTTTACCGTTTAAGTTGAGAACACCTGATTCAGTCGTTGCTGAAATGATTTATTTAAGCCAGAAGTACGGACAAGATTATTTTGGCTTCATCGATTCGGAGTTTCCGCTTAATAAAAAGTGGTTTAAAGAGTTTTATCTTCTTGTTAAAAAAAATAACTTAAAATTTAGTTTTCATTGTAACGCTCGTTCTGATTTAATTGATAGAGAGGTCTTGACATGCTATAAAGATATGAATATTACTCGTTTGGCAATTGGGGTTGAGTCGGGAAGTCAGCGAGTAGTGGATGATGTCCTTAATAAGAGAATAAATCTTGAAAAAACAAAAGAGATATTTGATTTGGCTGCAGCCTTAGGCATAAATACACACGCTCATTTTATGATCGGCATTCCCGGTGAAACACTGGATGAAATGAGGGATACTTTAGATTATGCTAAATCGATTAAAGTTTCAAGTTTAGAATTTAATATTCTTACTCCTTGGCCGGGTACTGAATTCTATAGATTATGTAAAGCTAATTCTTGGTTAGAAGAGTCTATCGCGGTTTCGGATTTTAATGAAAAACGACTGGGTGTTGTTTCGACAAAAGAATGGAATCACAATGATGTTTTGTCTTTTTATCAGTCAATCAGGAGTGAATTACAATCTTTAGGCTGGCACAATTCCGATGACGGCTCGGTTTATTTTAAAGGAGTGCAGACTGTTTAAGGTTTATAGGCAATGGGGGGAGTAAATGATGGAGAGCGAGTTTATTAAAAGAATATTCAAATTGGAAATGATGCTTAGTGATTATTTTACACCAAAGCTGGGCGTGCGATTTGATCGAATGCAGCGTTGTGGCGAAATAAGCCTGATTATGAGTAAACTTTGTAGTTTACCTTCTGTCAGGGTGGTAGTTAATATCGGAGTTGACAAGGGAAGGAGCCTGATTTCTCAGGCCCTGGCGCTAAAAGAGCGGGAGCCTAAGGTGGCCGGCCTAATTTACGCTGTCGATAATTTTAAAGAAGATTTTTTTTATGAAGGTGTAAACTTTGTTAAGGGACTTAAATCCGTTTTAGAAGATTTTTCTGAAATATTAGCTAACGGTGACTTAAATCCGAAAGAAAAGGAGTCGGCAGTCTTAGAATTGAAGAAAAATTTAATTGATTTGTATTTCAAGAATGCCTGTGGTGTTCGACAGTCTTTTTATTTTTTTAATCGTCAGGAAATTTATGATTATGTCATTAAAGAGGCTAGCCGGTTATTCGTAAGCGATCTAAGTGAAGTTGTTAAGAAAGTTGTTTTAGGTTCCGATGATTTTTTCGCTAATTTCAACAGTTTAATAAATGGTAAATATGCCGATCTTATTTTAATTGACGGTGATCATAGTTATGATCAGTGTAGGAAAGATATCGTCAATTCAATGGAGTTTGTTGCTCCGGGCGGGTATATAGTTGTTCATGATTATTGTCGCGACGGTGATCATGACGGCGTGGTAAAAGCTGTTGATGAAACAATAAATTGTGATGATCGGTTTTGCCTAGAAAAAGACTTTTCCTGGTCAGAGGCTACATTATTAACTTTTAGAAGGACATAGCTGTTTATTATGAACAAACCAATTGTCAGTTTTATAATTCCGACAAGAAACCGCCGCCGGATACTTGAAAAAAGTTTGTCTAAGATTGAACAGGCATCAAAAGGGATTGATAAGGAAATTATAGTTATTGATAATGCTTCCAGTGATGATACGGTTAAATCGATACAGACTTTTTTTCCCCTGATTCGTTTATATAAGAATAATTTCAATTTGGGTTCGGAAGCCCGTAATATAGGAATTAAAGGCGCTCAAGGCAAGTATATTTTTTGTCTCGATGATGATTCTTATCCTCTGGGAGATTCGGTAGCTTGCGGCATTGATATCATGGAGAAAGACCCGGCTATCGGTTGTTTGGCTTATCGGATTGAAATGCCGGGGAATCGGTTTTGGACTAATGGGCTCCATACTAGTTTCGCTGGTTGTGGGGTTATGTTCTCAAAAAAGGCGATAGACCAGGCCGGTGGTTATCCTTGCGGCTATGGCTATTATGTTGAAGAATATGACGTTTCGTTTAGGATTTTAGCTTTAGGTTATCGGCTAGTTAATGTTAAAAATCTAAAAGTTTTTCATCAGCAGGCTAATGAAGAGCGTAATATCGATGAAATATTCTATCGTTTGGTAAGTAATAATGTGAAATTATATTCTAAATTTTTTCCTCCTGAACAGGCAGTTTCTCAGATTAGTTTTGAATTGTTCCGCTATCGGGTAATTGCTGAAAAAGAAAACGCATTGGGTGGTTTTTTGAAAGGGTTAGAACACTCTTTTCTTAAAATTTTTGATAATAATTGTTCGAATAATAATACTTTAAGAGCAGATATTATCAACCGGCTACTGGGATATGATGACATCTCAAAGAAAATAAAAACAATTTTTGTAAAAGGAAAAAAATGCCGGGTAGCTGTTTATCGAATAGGAAAATTGTTTCCGATGATAATTGAATGCTTAAAAACGGTTGAAGGTGTCCAGATATCCGGAGTTTTTGAAAATAACAGTTTTTTTATCGGAAAGATTATCAAGGGAATTAAAGTTTTATCGTTTGATGATATAAGAAGTGATTCTTTCGATCTTATCCTTTGCGGCAGCAGTTCGCTTTCGGTTAATGATCAGGTAGAAGCCGAAATTAAAGGTAATAATTCGCTTAAAGAAAAAGAATTTTTTCGGGTTTGTGAATATGATTATATCTAAAAAGAATAAAAAAGATGTCTTATTGATTTATCCCGGTCAATTTGCCGAAAGCGATCCAAATTTTCCGATTCAGCTTTTATGTTTGGCTAAACCACTGATTGAACAAGGCATTTCGGTCGATATATTGGATTTGCGGATAAATGATTATCGTTACTTTGATTTTAGGGAGTATAGAGTAATTGGTATTACGGTGATGACTGTGTTTTATAATCGGGCAAAAAAGATCACCGAATTTATCAGAAAAACAAGCCGGGATTCAATTATCGTTTATGGAGGGCATCATCCTTCCTTGGAGCCGATAACTACTTTGAAGGAGAATGAAGCTGTTAATTATCTTATTTGCGGAGAAGGAGAAGCGTCATTTTTAAAGCTTTGTCAAAAAATCATATATAAGTCGGATATTGATTTTTTAGACATTGAAGGGCTTGTTTTTAAGCTGGGAAATGACGTTTTTGTTAATAAGCCAAAAGAAATATTGAATCTTGATGATACGAGCTTTTTGCCTTATGGCCTTTTAGCCTTAACTGATTATCCTAAAGCAAAAGAAAGGTTTGAGTTTTATTCTTCCCGCGGCTGTCCTCACAGCTGTAGTTTTTGTTCGAATTCGATCCGCAATATTCGTTGGCGGGCGAAAACTCCAGCGGTTATGATTGAGGAGATAAAGGATATTATTTTTTCATTTTCTCCAAAAATTATTTCTATTTTTGATGCTAATTTTTTTGTCAGCAAAAGCCGGATAGCTGAATTTTGTAAACTTCTAATAAAAGAAAAAATAAAGGTTAAATTTTATGCTATGGGCCGATGTGATTATTTTGCCGGATATGATGCTGATTTTATGAAGCTTTTAACTGAGGCCGGTTTTATTGAGATCGCGATGGGTGCGGAAAGCGGTTCTTTGCCAATGCTTAAATATTTAAACAAAAATATAACAGTCGAGATGATTATCTCGAGCGTTAAGAATTGTGTAGCTTATAAGATAAAACCGATTCTCAGTTTTGTGATCGATGTCCCTAATGAAACAAAAAAAGATATATACCAGACGCTTGACCTTTACGATGCGATTGTAAAGCTGGGTGCTGCTGTTAACGGAATATTTTTGTTTATTCCTTTTCCCGGCAGTAAAATAACTTCTGAAATCATAGAGAAGTTTCAGCTTTCAAAAGATACTTATGCCAGAAGCCTTTACGATATAAAAGAAGTAGGCTATCATAGCCGGAGTTATGAACTTTTTTGTCAGACTATAGCTTTTTGCGCTCATTTGTTTCTTGTTAGGTCAATAAGGAAAAACTGGAGTTTTTCAAGGAAATTAGCTAGAGATAAGCATTGGATGAAAGTGGTAGTTAATGATAGTATCGATTGGCTTTTTTATTATTTAGCAAAAGCCAGGTGGCGGCTGAGATTTTTTTACCTGGGTTATGACTTACGAATCTATTGGTGGCTGAGGAATAGAGATTTTTCAGTAAAGGATAATTAAAGATTAAGATGAAGGATGTAATTGTTTCTTTTGTTTTGCCTTCTTATAATCGTCGCGACGTTTTGGCTAGGGTTTTGTTTAAACTTCATGAGATATCAGAAAAAGTACCTTGTGAAATTATTGTTGTCGATAATGCTTCTTGCGATGGAAGTATTGAAATGGTCAAGTCGCTGTATCCTAAGGTTGTTTTGCATTGTAATAAAGCTAACCTTGGCGCTAAGGCTCGCAATCTTGGATCTGCTCTCGCTAAGGGTAAATATGTTTTTATGCTTGATGATGACAGCTATCCTTTAGGCGATTCTTTACAACGCGGTATCGCTATATTAGAAAAGAATAAAAAGGCCGGTTGTCTGGCTTACCGGGTCGTTATGCCTGATAACCGCTACTGGACTAACGGTTTATTTACCGTGTTTACTGGTTGCGGCGCTCTTTTCCCTAAAGATGTTTTAACTCTTATCGGAGGTTATCCGGAAGATATTTTATATTACGCCGAAGAATATGATGTTTCGTTTCGGCTTTGGGCGAACGGTTTAAAAGTCCTTAACCCGGCCGGACTTTTTGTCTTTCATGAAAAACCTTTAGCAAATACAGGATTCTCTCAAAGGATGATTCAACTTATTATAAATAACGTCAACATTTATTCTAAGTACTTACCTCGTCAGATGGCGCTAACCCATATCGAATATGAAAATTGGCGCTACAAAGCGATAAGCGAAAAAGAAGGTGTAGCAAAGGCTTATCTCCAGGGGCTTGAGCTTTCGATCCCCAAGGCGGTTGTAAATTTTGCTTCTGACATTTATCGTTTATCATTAGAGACGGCTGAGCTTGCTTTGGGTTTGAGCGCAATAAGAGAGAAGTTTAAAAAATTCCTTGATCAAGGGAATGTGAAGCGTGCGGTTATTTTTAAAGCTGGAAAGTTCTTGCCGGAAATAATAAAAATCGTTAATTCTTTTAATGTGCTAATCGAGGCGATTATTGAGGATAATTTAGCGATGATAGATTCTAAAATAGAAGGGGTTATCATTGTTGGGGTTGAAGAGTTAAAGGTTCTTAACTATGATTGCTTAATCAGCGGCAGTTCATCACTTTTGGTTAATGACGAGACGGAACAGCTTGTCGATTCTTTAGGTTTAACTTCAGGTAATATAAGATTTTTTAGGACTTGCGATTATGACTAGGATATAAGAACTATGGCAAATTTATTTACAGAACGGGTGCGTATTCCGACAGGACTTGATTGTAATGAGAGTTGTAAGTTTTGTTATTACCATGATAAGCTTAATACTCAGCGTTATTCAGAACAAGAAATGATTCAAAAAATACATTTTGCTCATCGCCACGGAATTAAAGACTTAGATTTTTCCGGTGGTGAACCAACTTTACGTAAAGATCTCCCGGACTTGATAGCCTTATCTAAATCTTTAGGGTTTCGGAGGATTTGTGTAATTACAAACGGCAGTAAAATAAAAGATACTGAGTACATAAAAAAATTGGTGGATCAAGGCCTTAACGAAGTCCTTTTATCTATTCACGGCTATAACGATGAAACTCATGATTTAGCGGTGGGGCGAAAGGGGTCTTTTTCGGGGATAGAGAAAGCGATTTGTAATATAAAGAAATTTAATCTTCGTTTTCGAACCAATACTGTTATATCAGCTCTTAATTTTGATTGTATTGACAAGATAGCCGGCTATTTAGTAACTTTATCGCCGATCGCCTCAAACTTTATTTGTTTTAATGATTGGAATCGAGCGGCTAGTTTGACCGGTAACTTAGCTTGTCGTTATTCTGAGGTAAGTGAGCCGTTATGCCGGGCGATTGATATAATGAGTCCGGTTATATCTAAAGTTACAGTTCGTTATATACCGTACTGTTTTATGCTGGGATATGAGAAGTATGTCTGTAATATTTTACAAAATGAATATGATCCCGATGAATGGATTGATAGTATTAAGCATGTTTTAACTTTTCAGGATCTTGTCGGCGAAAAAGCGCGACGGTATTATAAATCTCTTTACCAGTGGTTTAGACAGTATCCCGATGAAGCCTTAAGAGATATCAGAGCTGATTATAAAGATTCCGAACTTAGTGACCCTGATATCTTTTTGGATTTAAAGAGAGAATATGTTAGATTGGCTCATAAGGTCGATAATGCTTATGTTCGCAGCAAATATCGAAAAGCTGAGGATTGTCAGCAATGCAGCCGCTTTGATATCTGTGACGGCTTGGAAGCGACTTATGCTGATATTATTGGTTGTAAGGAGTTAAAACCAGTTTTGGGAGATAAGATCAGCGATTGTATGTTTTTTCGGGCTGGCTATTCTCAAGATTGGCTGTAAATAAAAAGAGGTGATTTATGAAAGATTTTTCCTTAGTTATACCGGTGTACAATGAATCTGAAAATTTACCGATTATTGTTTCAGAAATTGATACACTCAAAAAAAATTATAACAAAACCTTTGAAGTAATTTTCATTAACGATGGGTCAACTGATGATTCTTTGCCGGTTTTAAAAAATCTTAAACAAAAGCGTGATGACATAAAGATTTTGAGCTTTACAAGGAATTTCGGACAGACGGCGGCTATTTCTGCCGGATTCGACCATGCTCAAAGCGATATCGTTGTTACTCTTGATGCTGATTTACAGAATGATCCTCAAGATATTCCGGCGCTTATTGCTGAAATGGAAAAAGGATTTGATCTTGTCAGCGGTTGGCGAAAGCAGAGGAAAGACAATTTTTTTGTCAGGACTTTTCCGTCTTTGCTGGCTAACTGTCTTATATCATGCTGTACTAAAGTCCGGTTGCATGATTATGGCTGTACCCTTAAAGCTTATAAAAGAAAACTTGTTTTGGATATTGATCTCTACGCTGAACTTCATCGGTTTTTGCCGGCACTGATTAGCTGGTTAGGCTGTAAAATAAGCGAGATACCAGTTAATCATCGGAAAAGGAAGTTCGGGAAATCCAAGTACGGCTTGTCAAAAACTCTAAACGTTATTTTGGATTTAATTACGGTTAAGTTTATGTTGATCAGCCATCGTGGGCCAATGCAGATATTCGGACGCTGGGGGCTGTTGTTCTCCTTTTTAGGTTTTGTTTCCGGTGTGCTTACTTTAGCGATGAAAGTTTTTAATAATTTCGATATGACCGGTAACCCCTTATTATATCTTACAATTTTTTGGATGATGATGTCTTTGCTGTTTGTTTCTATCGGTCTTTTGGGTGAACTAAACTTGCGCAGTTACAGCCAAAGCAGTAAGCGTAAAATATATGTTATCGAAACCGTTATCTAAAGTTGAATTTATTTTTATGAAGAAAACCTTAGTTTTAGGAATACTTTGTTTGTTCTTTTGGGGAAACAGCTTTTCTTCTGATGAGACCATTTATCGCTACAATGAATCGGCGCTTAAAAAATTACAGAAAGGGGAGTTCCAAAGCGCGATTAATGATTTAAAGGCTGCTCATTCACTTGATCCTTACAATAAAAAAGTAACTGAAAATCTTGCTGTTGTTTACAATAATTACGGGTTTTACCTTTTGAATAAGGGCCAAATCGATCAGGCTCTGGAAAAGTTTGAACGGGCTATTAATTATGAGCAGAATAACCCCTATATGTATTATAATTTAGCCAAGGCTTATTATGAAATTCAGAATATGGAAAAGGCTAAATTGAATTTGGAGAAAGCATATAAATTAAATCCTGAGATTAAAGGTCTTAAGTCTTTTCTTGCTAAAGTTACCCGTGAGACTAGCCTTGAGAGGGAATTTGATATTTTAGAAACAATGCATTTTATCGTTTCCTATTCTTTGGGTGTTGAGGTCCATAATATGAGTTATATCCGCACTTATTTAGAGGAGGCTTACGGAAGATTGGGGATGTTTCTGGATTATTATCCGAAAAACAAAATCATTGCTTTAATCTACTCGGAAGAAGAATATAAGGCTATCCTTAAAAACCAGCCCTATTGGACTATGGCTTTTTATGATGGAAAAGTTAGGATACCGGCTCATAAATTTTCTTACAGTGAAAGGGATGTTGTTAAAATAATATATCATGAATACGCTCATTCGGTTACTCAATCTTTAGCTAAAGGAAAGTGCCCTTCCTGGTTAAGTGAAGGCATTTCCTGCCGGGTAGAGGAGTTTGTTGAAGCCAAAGATAAGAGTTTGGTTAAAGATTATATTGAAGGGCTAGGGTTTGTTCCTTTACGCTATTTGTTTACAGATTTTTCTAAAATTTCTGATATTAAGCAGGTTCGCTTGCTTTACCTTGAGTCATTAACTGTTGTTGAGTATATTTTGAGTAAAGTCGGTAGTGGAGGCCTCCGGAATATTCTTGTTGCTTTAGGGGACGGGATGCCGATCAATGTTGTGTTTGAAAAAATAATCGGAGAAGATCTTTTTAGTTTTGAACAAGGCTGGAAAAATTTTCTTCGAAGCAACTACTCAATTAATAACATTGATTGATTATTAATTGGAAGTTATAAGTTTCTTTTCCAGAATAAGCTTTAAGATGGCCTCGGCGGCAATTGAGTGCGCCTGAGGGTTGGGGTGACCGTCTAATTTCATCACTCGCCACTCTTTAAAATCTTTGCCTTTTTCGATAAAATCGTCGAGCAGATCGAGGGTGTTATATTTAAGCCGAATAGCGATCTGTGTCATCCGGTCGTGTATTTCGCTGTAGGGGTAAGTTTTACGGGTATGGCGGCCGGACTCAAATGAAGGAAAAATCATAAAAATTGCCGGCACGTTTTTTTGTTGAGCCGAACTGGCTATCGCCGCCAGAGCTTTTACGCAGTTTTCCCAGCCGTAAAAATCTTTGTTATATAAATCTTTTATGTCTTGATATTCTTTACCGTATAATTTGCGCTGGGCAATTTGAATTCGGTGATTCAAGAAAGAATAAAAGTAACTTTTTTGGTTAAACAATTCGTGGATTTTTGGATTAGCAATTATATTTTTTGTTTTAAAAAAGGCGCCTTGACCAAGGCGCTTGAATCCTTTAGCGCTGGGCAAGGGGTCGTTTAATGTATACTGGACTATTATCAGGTCGGGAGAGAATCTCCAACCTATGGCCTCAAGCATTTCCAGCTCATTAACGGTTGTAAATCCGCTGATCGCCAGATTAATTACCTCGACTTTCGGGCTGTTTTTTGTAAAACGATTTAAATTACGTTCTAAGACGCTGGTCCAAATATCATTGGGGCTTTTAATTTTTCCTCCCCAGGTGTAGGAGTCGCCTAAAGCTACTATTCGGAAGGTGTTGGTTTCTTTTTTAAAGTTTGGCGGTCTCATCCTTAGGTCAAATTGCTGGCCCGGTTTGATGTCCGTATATTGAAAATATTGGTTTTCATCGAAATCATTTTTCCATAATGAAGGGAAAATCCTTAACGTGATTTCTGCAAAAAGGCAAATGAGAATTAAGCTGGCAAAAAGTAGGCTTGTTTTTAAGATTATTTTTTTTATCATTGCTTACTTCAGAATGAACGTTATTTTTTTTCTTCGAAGATTAAAACCTTTTTGAGCACATTATCCCGAAAGACATTTATCCTTTGGTCGGGGATGTCATTTTTATACATCTCAGTTATTTTTAAAGCGAAAAAAACCGGTAGTTTAAGATTTATTCTTCTGGCATAAATTAGGTCGAGGTGGAATATGTAACCGCGAAGCGGTTCTTTTATTTGTATTACAGGCTGGTTATTAAAAATACCGCTCTGTAAAATGGAATTTACTAGCATTTGCTTAAGGATTAATTTTTCTTCTTCCGGTATCTTAAGGGCGGTGATGTAATTCCAGTCGTATCCGTCAATGAAAATGGTTTGAGTGTATGGTGTGTCTGCCTTTATTCTGCTGCATGATATTTGACAAGAACAGACAAACACCATTAAAGATAGAAACAGCACTTTTAATTTTGGGTTTAAGGCTAACATTATAATTTTTAGTATAACATATAATTTCAAAAATTCTATAGGCGCCAGGTGCCTTAACCAAAATGTAATATCTTTTTCTTAAGCCTGATGCCACCGCGCGATGAAACAGTGTTGACGGTCTAAATCTTAGAAGCTGAAGTCTTTTTTTTCCTCATTATCAACCATAAAATATTTTGCTAATTTTTCACGGATTATTCTTTTGAAGGAGGCAAGTTTATCCTCAGTTAGTTCATCTTGAGAGAAAAAGGCTTTTAAGACAAAAAATACCGGAATATCTTTATCTTTTTCTTTTTCATAAAAGCCGTTTAGGATTGAAATATAGTTATTGGCTTGGTTGCGGGAATCGATAAAACCAGCTTTTGACAGCCGGCTCGTTTCATCTATTAACCTTATTACGGTATTTTTTAGTTTTTCAACATGAAGCTCGGGCAGTCTTAATGATTCAAGATAATGCCAGTCGTAGCCGTCGGCGAATAAACTCCCTTGTCGTTTGTAGCTGAGGCCTTTAACCGGTTCTATTTCGTTGTCGGCAGTTAATCTTATCGCTATGCTGATTGGGATTTTTTCTTTTTCCTTGTCATTGTAGAATTCATTTAATTTAAAAATTATTCGCGGAGTATCTTTTAGGCTGTCATAGGAGTTTAATATCGGGTTGTTGCTGAAGATGCTGGTTGAGATTACGGTTTTTACGATTAAGGATTTGATGGTGTTTCGGTCGTTCTTGCTTAGAGCATAGAAGTTTATTCTTTTCCAGTTAAGGCCATTAAAAAAAAATGTATTTGCTTTTTGAGCATAGTCTAAGTTTTTTGGAGAGAAAACATCATTTAAAGAATAGACTTTGATGAAAACAGGGTTTTCAAAATCCTGATTTGCAAACCGGTTTTTGAATTTCCAGTTGGGGTGAAGCCATTTCTTAACCGGGGTTAAGTCATCAAGCATTGGGTCGTCTTCACCTAGATAGGCCAGCGTTCCTGGCCCGGAAGGGATGATATACTTTATAAGATTCTGTTTATAGGCGGCGTAGACGTAGGGCCATAATATTTCCTGTTTTTTGGGATAAATGCTGTACCAATGCTCTCGGTTGCGGCATGGTATTTGAGCTGCTGAGGTTTTATCTTTGGGGGATTGAAGCATCAGAAAAGTAATTATTTCCTTTTTTTCGATATTATTTTGTTTAAGCCAGGTTTTTATGCCATTTGTCGTAAAGGTTTCTTCGGTAAGCTTAAAAGATTTAACGGCAGAAGAAACCAAAAAAATAAAGAGTAAAGAATAGATTATTTTCTTATCGGTTTTTGTTTTTAACAGTACGTAGGCCAGTGACAATGAGAAAAAAGGAGAGAGCCAAACGAAATGGCGAAGGTGGGTCTCATGGAGTTTCAGTGAAGCCATGGTTATAAAAACAGTTAATCCCGAGATGAAAAAAACAGAAGTGTATATGAATTTTCGATCTTTATCTTTAAAAGCAAAGATCAATCCGATAACAATCGAAAAGAGTATCGTTAGTGTTCGGTAAAAGGAGCCTAAGGAATGTGTGGTAATTGTCAGAATTGTTTTGATTAATTCGACGACACGGTTTCCGTCACGGATGATACCGCTTTTGACTTCATGATGAAATCCCAGCAGCTGTTTTGAATAGATGTAATCACTTTTAATCAGGATGAATAGCTTTTCCAGAAGCAGGAAACTTAAAATTAAGGCTGCGATATATATCAGCGATAGCTTGAAAAGACGGTTATAGTTTGCTTTTTCTTTTTCGGCAATGGTTGTGGTAATTATTGTTATTAATAAAGCGCAAAGCTCAGCGTAAGTCATCGGGTGGATAAATATTAAACAAGAACTCAATAATCCGGACAGAAGAATAAGGTATGGTTTAGTTCTTATCAGGCTGTAGTAAAGAGATAACAGCAAAAGTAAGAGGAAAAAATCAACAAAAACAGCCGGATAAAGTATCCGGCTGTAATGAATGCGAAAAGGCAAAAGGGTGTAAATCAAGACAGTGTATCCGGCGATAGAGGCGTTGAAAACGTTCTTGACCAGCCAGTAGAGTAATCCGATGCTTAAGACGCTTAAAACCGCTATAAGATAATAGGGAGCGTTTATCCGGGAAAAAATTTTAAATAGGGGATGGGATAAAAGATAAATCATTGGGCCGGAAGGCATTAACGTAAAGGCTCTTACTTCATCCGGGTAAAGGCATACCGCATCTTTGAGATTACGGAAATGTAAAAAAAATCCGATCAAAAGAGAAAATAACAAGAATCCTTTGCCGTCAGTGATTGTCCGTTGAGAGAAGATCTTTAAGGTTTTTTGAAACATTTTTTTCGGTCAGCCTAATTTTTCATATTTTCGGTAAACATAATATATTATTGGGAGTTTAGCGCTTAATGTCAATAATTGTTTTAAAATTTATAGGATATGATATAATTTCTTTCTACAGGCAGGGTAAAGTCTTGGAGTTTGATTTCTTTTAGAAACAGAATCTGTGAGGTTTTTATGAAAGCAGTTTGTGATTACATGACTAAAAATATTGTGGCTGTTAGTTCCGGAACAACCTTAATTGAAGCTATCCAGTTTATGCGTGATAAAAAGATTGGTTCTCTTCTGATCAAGGATGGCGAAAAGACAAAAGGAATTTTTACTGAACGGGACTTTTTAAATAAAGTTGATTTTTCAAAAGGGATTCCTTTGGCTGACGTTTTAATTGATGATGTTATGACTAAAAACATCAAAACTGTTCCCAGGGACGAGTCTTATACTAAAGTCATCGCTTTAATGAAAGAACACGGTATTCGTCATATGCCGGTTGAAGATAACGGGGAAATAATCGGTATCGTTTCTTTACGCGATTTGCTTCTTTGTTCTCAGGAACATTTAAGGTTTATGCTTAAAAAGCGGGAAGAAGAGCTTAAAGAGCATATGCATGAAATAAAAGAGTCAGAACTGCGGTTCCGCACCATTTTTAATAATTCAGCGGTCGGAATTACCCTGGCTGATGAAAAAGAGCGGATTATCGCTTGGAATCCTTTTTTAGAAAAAATGCTTAAAATGAAGGATGACGAACTTTACGGTAAACGGGTTGAGTCTTTGTATCCTCCGGAAGAATGGAAGGCGATGCGTTCTCAAAATATTCGTGAGCTTGGGATTAAACATCACTTAGAAACGAAAGTTATTAATGGCAAGGGCGATTTAGTGGAGGTTGATATATCGATCACGGTTTTAAAAGATCCTCAGGGCAAAATAACCGGTTCTATCGGGATTATGCGTGATATAACTGAAAGAAAGAGAATTGATCAGTTTAGAGAAGAATTTGCCGGTGTTGTTTCTCATGAGTTGCGCACACCGCTAATTCCAATTAAAGAAGGTGTTAAATGGGTTTTGGACGGTTCTTTGGGAAAGATTACAGAACAGCAAAGAGAATTCTTAACCATTGCTCTTCAGGAGATCGAAAGATTAACCCGAATAATCAATAATCTTCTTGATGTCTTTAAGCTTGAAGCTGGTAAAATTCAAATAAAACGAGAATTTATAGATCTAGTTAGCGTCTGTGAGGGGGTTGTTTCTACTTTTCAGCACAAGGCTAAGAGTAAGAATATTGAGTTGAAAACTGTTTATTCCCGAAAAAGTATAAAAACCTATGCCGATAAAGATCGAATAACTCAGGCTATCGCTAATCTCGTTGGTAATTCGGTAAAGTTTACAAAAAAAGGCTCTGTAACTTTAACGGTTAATGACCGTAAGGAAAACATTGAATTTAATATTGAAGATACCGGTTCGGGAATTGCAAAAAAAGATATGTCTAAGTTGTTTCAGAAGTTTCAGCAGTTTGAGAAGATGTCCGGGCCTGATGAGTCAGGTACTGGTTTAGGCCTGGCGATAAGTAAAGATATCATTGGACTTCATAAAGGTAAAATCAAGGTTAAAAGTGAAGTCGGTAAAGGGACGATTTTTACATTTACTTTACCTAAGTATTCGGTGCGAAGACTTGTTGAAGAAAATGTGACCGAGAATTTAAGGGAAGGGATTGAACAGGGGACGCCGTTTTCTGTTATTACTTACGATGTTAAACGCCTTGCTTCTCTTAAGCATAATATCGGAAAAGCTAAATTTGAGGAGATAATTACAGTTTTTGAGAAATTAATTGAGGATAATCTTCGTCGAATGGGGGATACTTCGGTTAAAGATACCAGCAACATTTTTGTTATTTTACCGGGAACAGTTAAAGATAATGCTTTAGCTGTTGGGGAACGTGTTCATAAGAAATGTGAAGATTATCTTTATAAAGAACGTTTGGATAGGGATTTAGAAATCCTTTGGCGGGTGACAAGTTTTCCCGATGACGGTAAGATGGTTGAATCATTACTTAAGAGTATTTGGACAGTTTAATCTTTAGGTTTTATTGAAATATGAAAGTTGTTGTTACCGGCGGAGCCGGTTTTATTGGCAGTCATCTTACTGAATTGTTGCTCAACGAGAAACATCAAGTGACAGTTATTGATAATTTTTCTACCGGCAGGTTAGAAAATTTATCCCATTTAACGGAAAATCCCAATCTTAAAATTGTTAATTTAGATATTTCTAAAAATTGTGATGATCTAATTCCTCATTTGGAAAGTGTAAATTGTGTTTTTCATCTTGCTGCCTTGGCCGATATTGTTCCTTCGATAAATCGTCCTCTTGATTATCATAAGTCTAACGTTGAGGGAACGGTTAACCTTTTAGAAGCTTGTCGTTTTTCCGGGGTAAAGAAACTTATTTATACGGCTTCTTCTTCCTGTTACGGGATACCTAAAATATATCCTACTCCGGAAATAGCAGAAAAAAATCCTCAATATCCTTACGCTTTAACCAAATATATCGGAGAACAATACGCTTTTCATTGGGCCAAATTATATGGTTTAGAAGTCGTTTCGCTTCGTCTTTTTAACGTTTACGGTCCTCGATCCAGGACTTCGGGCACTTATGGAGCTGTTTTTGGAGTTTTTCTTGCTCAGAAAATTAAGAATTGTCCTTTTACAGTGGTTGGCTCAGGAGAGCAGACTAGAGACTTTGTTTTTGTAAAAGATGTTGCCCGGGCTTTTTACCTTGCGGCACAATCTACGGTAAAATCAGATGTTTTTAATGTTGGGACATCTAAACCGCAAAGCATTAATCGATTGGTTGATTTGTTAGGCGGAGAAAAGGTTCATCTTCCTCAGCGGCCGGGAGAACCGGATTGTACTTGCGCTGATATAGCTAAAATAAAAGAAAGCCTTAACTGGGAACCGGAGATAAGTTTTCAAGAGGGGGTTTCGATCATGATTGATAATATCGATTATTGGAAAAATGCTCCGGTATGGACGAAAGAATCGATAGGACAGGAAACGAAAGACTGGTTTAAATATCTTTCAAAATAGGTTAACGATGGCAAGAGAAAAGATTTCTCATAAAATTAAAAGTCTAAACGAATTAGCGGCAATTGTTGCTAAAACTAAACGCGCTGGCAAAAAAGTTGTTCTTTGTCATGGTGTATTCGACTTGCTTCATCCCGGCCATATTCGTCACTTTTCGGCAGCGAAGGAAAAAGGTGATGTTTTAGTCGTTACGATAACACGTGATGACTTTGTTAATAAGGGTCCCGGCCGGCCTGTTTTTAGTCATAATCTCAGGGCTGAATCTATCGCTGCTTTTGAGTGCGTTGATTATGTCGCGATAAATGACGCCCCGACTGCGGTTGGCATAATTAAACTGATAAAACCTGATTATTACGTGAAAGGTAAGGAATATTCTAAGAAAGATGAAGACCTTACCGGAAAAATATATGATGAAGAAAATGCTGTTCGTTCGGTTGGCGGAGATATCCATTTTACTGAGGATATAACTTTTTCTTCGACAGCTTTACTGAATATTCATTTTAAGGTTTTCCCGGAAGATGCCGGTAAATTTTTGCGTAATTTTAAGAAAAAATACAATTCAGAAAAGCTTATAGAAAAACTTAAAAAAATGAAGGACCTTAAGGTCTTAGTTATTGGCGATATCATTATTGATGAATACCGGTATTGCTCAGGAATCGGTAAACCCCAAAAAGCTAATGTTATAGCCACAAAGTATTTGTATGATGAACGGTTTGCCGGAGGAAGCCTTGCCGTGGCTAATCATGTCGCCGGGTTTTGTAAGCATGTTCAGTTAGTGTCTTTGCTCGGAGGGCGTAATCCCGAAGGCGGAATAATCGATTATAAAAAATTTATCAGTGAGAAGTTAAGGCCTAATGTTAAGCGGAAAATATTTTCAAAAAAAGAACTTATGACCGTTGTTAAACGGCGTTTTCTGGACCCATCTTTTTTAGGGAAGATGTTTGAACTGGCTTTTATTGATGATTTTGTTCTTGATAAAAAACTTGAAGCCAAAATAGTTGATTATCTCAAAGAGGAATTGAAAAAATATGATGTAGTAATTGCTTCTGATTTCGGACACGGTCTTATAACTAAAAGAATTGTAGATGTTTTGTCTAAACATGCCAAGTTTTTGGCGGTAAATACTCAAACCAACAGTGCTAACCGGGGCTTCAATTTAATTACTAAGTATCCCCGGGCTGATTATATATCGATTGACGAACCGGAAATCCAGCTTGCTATGCATGATAGGTTTTCGGGGTTGGAAACCCTGATCGGGGAACTTAGGAAAAAAATTGCCTGTCAAAAAATAACTGTAACTAGAGGTCATTTAGGCGCTTTAGTTTATTTTAAAAAAGGCGGTTTTTTCCCGGTTCCGGTTTTTTCTCAGGAGATAGTTGACCGTATTGGCGCTGGAGACGCTTGTCTTTCGGTATCTTCTCTGGCCGCGGCTAGTGATTTTTCGGTTGAAGAAGTCGGGTTTATCTGTAATGCTGTAGGCGCTTTAGCTGTGCTTATCGTTGGGAATCGGAGTCCGGTTGATCCGGTGACGCTTTATAAGTTTATAACAACATTATTGAAGTAAAAATATGACGATTAAAAATTATTGGCAAACTTTATCAGATGTATTATCGTTAATATCTTTCAGCGACGATTCGGGTAAAGAAAAAGACATCGATTCTTTTTTGAGCGAAATAGTTGAAATAATTACTCCGCTTGTCGCTAGCAGTAAGAAAGTAATTTTTATCGGTAACGGTGGAAGTGCTTCGATTGCCAGTCATATGGCTATAGATTTTTGGAAGAACGCGAAAATAAAGGCGGTTTGTTTTAACGATCCGGCTCAATTAACGTGTTTAGCTAATGATTATGGCAGCCATCAGCTTTTTTCTCAGCCACTATCGGTTTTTGGCGATAAGGGTGACGTTCTTTTTGCGATAAGCAGTTCCGGGAAATCGGAGAACATTTTAAACGCCGTAGCAATTGCTAAAGAAAAAGGTCTAGTTACAATTAGCTTGTCGGGCTTTTCAAAAGATAATCCTTTACGTAAATTGGGCAATGCTAATATTTATGTTCCAAGCTCTTCTTATGGGGTGGTGGAAAGTCTGCACGCGGTTATTTGTCACTGTATCCTTGATAAACTTATTGAAAATCGACAGTATATTTGATGCCTAAAATAAGTTCAAAAAGTTTAATTCTGCTGATATTTATTTCTATCGCTTTTGCTATTAGTTCAGCTGCCTTTTATTCGGCAATCCAAAAACCGCTTAGCTTAGATGAAACTGATGAAACCAATATGGGGTGGCAATGGGGTCATTTGGGGCCCAAGGCTTTTGTCGCTCAGGAAAAGGGTGGTTTGGGTATTGAGTTAAGTCATGCTTTGCTTTATACCTTTTCCCATGCTTTGGTTCAGCTGATTTTTGGCGGTGGCCATATCCCTTTAAGGCTTTATGGTCTTTTCCATTATCTTGTTTCTTTCTGTTTTTTGAGCCTGATTATCTGTCGTCTGATTCCTGATAAAGATCATAAACCTTTTGCTGTAATTACTTGCGGTCTGTTTTATTTCTTAAACCCTCTGCTTTTACAGCATTCTTTGGTTGTAAACGCCGACAATAACATTCTTACAACGGCGATTCTTGTTTTTCTCTATTTTTTTGTACGTTTTGAAAGTACAGAACTTAAATCGCCGGGGTATTATCGCCAGCGGCTTATCCTGGCTGTTTTGCTCGCGCTTTGCTTCTGGTCAAAAGAGCTTACCCCAGTTTTTCTTTTTTTCGGCTTGTTTGTTTTTCGGCTTATTTCGGCAAAACCTAAAAGAGTTCTCAGTGATTTGGTAATTATCGGTTTTTTCGGGTTTGTTATTTTTGCGTTCAGCTGGTGGCTGTATTGTGTGTTTACCGGCACTGATGTTTTTGGTTTTGT
This sequence comes from Candidatus Omnitrophota bacterium, assembly GCA_028711575.1. Lineage (GTDB taxonomy): Bacteria > Omnitrophota > Gorgyraeia > Duberdicusellales > 4484-171 > JAQTSA01. The sequence goes on from JAQTSA010000012.1 coordinate 22,950, forward strand.
GAAGTTTACTATAATAAATAAGTCTAAATTAGCTTTTTCGCAAAATTATTTCAAGGGTATATATCTAAAGTTTTTTGCCGGGTTCCGGTGGCCGATCTACTGGGTCTCGGCTCAATTTTTTATTGTTTTAATTAGTCTGATTTTTAACCGGATAAAATATTTTATGAAAAACAAAAGTTTGCAGATAACGGATTTATTTCTTTTTACCGGTTTGTCAATTTGGTTGCCTTACCAGTTTTTTAAACCTAGCATTGATATGATGAAGTATCAGTATCCGGCTTACCCTTTGTTCATTATTTTTATTGTTTATTTTTTGACTAAGCCCGGGTTTGAACTTTGGCGTAAAATTAGATCCGGTCATTTGATTGTCGGGCTTGTTTTACTTTGGCTTTTATCCCTGCATTACTATGTTTTGGGTGATTATATTCTTAATCTTTGGCAGCCGTTATCCAATCATTTGAACAACCATTTTTTTATTTATTATTTTTTACCATCTTTACTGGTTGTTGGGATCGTCTGTTTGTTTTCTAGTAAAGCAAAAATCTTTTCGAATTGTCTTATTTCATTATCGTTATGCGTTTTACCGGTTAATGCCGGCTTATTGCTTAATCAGGCTAAAGCTGAATATTCTACCGTTGAAATATGGGGTAATTATGGCGAAAGCGGATTAGCCGAGGCTATCAATTATCTATCTGCTTCAGTCACACCCGGATCGATTATCTCTGTCAGGAAAGACATCAATTATTACCTTCAATACCGGGCTAAGATTAAGTTAGCTAAAAATATTGACCCTCGCCTGATATTAAGTCTTAAAGATGAGAACGCGTCATCGATGTTATTTTCAAAGATTCGAATTGATTATCTTGTTATCGATAAGATGACTCGGTTTATAAGCCCCAGTCCGGTAATATTATCTTTAATCGGATCTAATTTTGTTCTTGATAAAAAAGCCGGCGATTTTTACATTTATAAAAACAAGAGGTTATATGATTTATAAGGCTTTTATTGTTTCGTTGCTGTCTTTTTTTTGTTTTTGTATTTTTCATATCATAATTTTTCATAAATTAAACATTAAACACAAGTTCAGAACGATTTTTTCTCTCGTTGCTTTGATTACGGTTTTTGATCTATTGTTGTATTTTAGTCTGACCGATATTTTCTTCAGTCAATACGCTTTATCGAAGTTTGTGTTTTTTTCTAACCCGATTCTTTTGTATTTACTTTGCCTTTATTTCTATCATCATTTTATGATTATTATTGATCGCTCGGTGTCAATTAGAATGGCCGTTGATATTTTTTTTTCCGGGAACCGGGGCCTAACAATTGAAGAAATAAAGCAGGAATATGACCTTTATGAGAAGCTTCGTGATGAATTGCGTGATATGACCTTTATTGGCCGAATAAAAAAAGAAGGCGAATTCTATCAAAACACCGATAAGGGTCTTCAACATGCCAGAGTCTTTAAGTTTTTAAAACGGTTTTTGCATCTTAAGGGGGCAGATTAAATGGCTCAAATATTAACCGTAATTAGTCTCTTCATTTTTGTTATTGTTGGGCATTGGACGTATGTTTCTATGAAAAAAAATATTCCTTTTTTTGAGTCTGACGGCCAAAAATTGTTATATCACACTAAGCTAATAGCTTTTTTCGCAGTATTAGCCGGGTTTTTTTATTTTTTTCTTTATTCCTTTTTTGCAAAATGGTGTAGGGATGGTATGATAGATAACGACTGGTGGCTTGATGGTTTTTATGCCGGTTATTCTTTAGTCCTGTTTTATGGCTGTTTTTTTATTTATCTTTCTATTTACTACATGATTGATCGCTCGGTTTCTTCGAAGATGATGATTGAGATTGATAAATCTGCCAACAAAAAAATGACTTATAATGACTTAATAGCTGTTTATGATGTCGAAAAAAAATATCAAGAAGCTTTAGACGATTTGGTTTATGGCGGATTGATAAAAAAAACCGATGATAAGTATTATTGTACCTATAAAGGGGCAATTATCGCGAGGCTGGCATCTTTGTTTAAAAAAGGTTTAAAACTTGGCCGGGGAGGGTGATGTTTAAATTATGGCAAACAGTGCTTATAGTATTGATACACACAAACTGATTTATCATGTTGATCGGGTTAATCGTTGGCTAAAAGGTGAAAATATTTATCCGATATATATTGAGGCTGCTCCGGCCGGCGGTTGTAATCAACGCTGTGTTTTTTGTGGTTTAGATTATACGGGCCATAAAGCTAAGTTCTTAAATACACAGTGTTGGCAAACATTTGTTAAGCAAGCGGCTAAACGCGGATTGCGTAGTGTCCTTTTTGCCGGAGAGGGGGAGCCTTTACTTAATAAGGATATAAATATTTTTGTCGAAAGTTCAAAACGATCCGGTATCGATACCGCTATTGCGACTAATGCTTTTCTGCTTAGCAACGATTTAGCTAAAGTTATATTAAAGAATCTTACCTGGATAAGGGTAAGTCTTGACGCGGCAACGGCTAAAGTCTATTCTAAAATCCATGGCGTAAACCCTGAACAGTTTTCAATTGTGCTTAACAATTTATCTTCGGCCGTAGAACTTAAAAAGAAATATAAATATCCGGTTACGATTGGTGTGCAGTTTCTTTTACTCAAGGAAAATTACAACGATGTTTTAAAAGCGGCGGCTATCTGTCGAGATCTTGGCGCCGATTATTTTTCAGTCAAACCTTATTCTAAACACCCTTTAAGTTTAAATGAGGCCGGAACTGAAGTCGACTATTCAAAGTGGA
>JAQTSA010000013.1 GCA_028711575.1 Candidatus Omnitrophota bacterium
TACTTTTCATGCCGTTCCTCCTTTCTAAGAGTGGTTAATATTTACTTTTAACCAATTGTAGCTCTGATAACATATGTTATCAACCTACGTGCTTTAGAAGGATGGAGCGGCGCTCCATTATCTCTACCCTCTTTACCCTTCACCCTGAACCCTAAACCCGATACCCGATACCCTATACCCTATTCCCTATTCAAAGATTCAACAAACTCGCTTATCGCGCTTAAATACCTCGATTTAGAAACGATAAACCCGTCACAATGACCGCCATCGATTTCGACGAACCTTTTAGGGTTAACGGCTTTATTAAACAGTTTTTCGGCTAAATCAAAAGGAACGATTTGGTCTTGACGGCTATGGATAAACAGTTTTGGAGCGGTTACTTTTTCAATTTTTCCGATTGAGTTCAGTTTATTGGAAAAAAACCATGTTGGCACGTAAGGATATATTCGTTTTCCCATATCTCTTCCACTGCTGAAAGCGCCTTCCAGAATAAGGCCGCCATATCCTGAAACCTCTGCCGCCAAATTAACAGCTACCGCGCCGCCCAAAGAAACACCAAAAATTATAATCTTCGAAGCCGGAATCTTTTCTTCAGTTATAAGGTAATCGTACGCCGCTTTAGCGTCGGCATAAACCCCGGAAACTGTCGGGTTACCGGAACTTGCGCCATAGCCGCGATAATCAATAATAAATAAGTTAAGGCCGATACTGTTAAGATAAGCTATTTTATCGATCCGGTCGCCAATGTTACCGGCATTGCCATGAAACAGAAGGACAGTGTATTCCGCTCCAGAACAAGGTATGTACCAACCGCAAATAGTTGTTGAGGAGTCTTGTTTAATAAAAACATCACGGTAGTTAAGCGGCAAGACTTCCGGAGTATAACGGACAGTCTTGTCAGGGAAAAAAACAGCGCGGGCTTCAATATATTTCGCTAACAAAAAAAGAACTGTAACCAGAATTAAAATGAAAGTTACGATTTTTAAAAACATATCTGTCTTAAAGAATAGTCATTTATCGGCCATCGAGGGTTGGTACTCGTACCGGAGAAGTTTTCCCTGGTAATCAAAATAAAGATAAACCTTATCAGAGGAAAAATAGTCGGTAGGGTTGCGGTAAAGAAGCATTTCGGTTTCTTCCCCTGAACCTGTTAAAGCCTGGGCGAGTACCGGGTCACCGTATCGCTTTAAGATATCCTGTTTTGAAGTGCCGATTAAAAGCTCTTTACGATTTATATCGTTCTTCATCAAGCGAAACTTTTTTTCCTGGCTGATGAGATAAGCGTTTATCTCTTTCTGGCTTTTACCCAACTCTTTTAAAACTTTAAGTTCAGAATAATTACGGGCAACCTGGCATCCAGACAATAAAATCAGCGTTAAAGGGAAAAAAATAACTAGTTTTTTTATCATACTTAAAACCGTATTAGACAGTTAGCAAAGCTTATCGGGTTATCTCTTTTATTTTATAACGCAATTTACCGGCCGGGACGTCTATTTCGATTTCCTCACCAACTGAATGTCCAAGAAGCGCTTTGCCAACCGGTGAAGTAACCGAAATCATACCTTCTAAAGGATCAGCTTCATCAGGGCCGACTAAAAGATAACGTTCTTCGTCGTTGGTATCTAAATCAACAATAAGCAGTTTCGCCCCAAGAAAAGCTTTATCAGCGTCGACACCGGCGCTATCAATAATTTCAACCCGGCTTAACTTATCTTCCAACTCATGAACGCGAGCTTCATTATGCGCTAAAGCTTCTTTGGCGGCATGGTACTCAGCATTTTCTTTTAAGTCCCCTAAAGCCCGAGCCTGCTCTATCGCCGAAGAAAATTCCCGGCGTTTCACATTTTTTAAAAACTCCAGTTCTTCGGTCAACTTTTCATATCCTTCTTGCGTTAAATAAACTCTCTCCATATCATCCTCCTGAAATTTTTTTTATTTTGCGGATAAAGAGCGCAAGCGCTCTTGACAGTCATATATCGACTTAAGACAAGTTTCAACCGCCTGTTCACAACCGGCAAGATCTTGGGCGGAAACATATTCCGGGCCTAACCCGCGCAACAAGTTAGCTGACTGCTCAAACAACTGGCCGGCCTCGATAAACATAGCGACGGATCGTTTTATCGTGTCAATAGTTTGATTGTATTTTAAGGTTGCGTGTGCCTGGTTAACCAAATCATTAGCCTTCTTTATATTTCGAAAAGCTTCATCCCTGATCAGTTCAGGAGAGCTCTGGCCAAAGGCGACAAAACAAATAAATATCAAACCTGATAATACAGTTAAAAACTTTTTCATTTGATTACTTCTCTTACCAATCCGGCTTTAAACATCAGTATTCATAATACTACCACCTCAATGATCAGTCAAGGACGGCTTAACTTCTCCGGCAAAAACTAAGTCAGTGAACAAAAATCTTTTATCGCGCAAAGTTTTTTCACCGCAAAAATAGCTAATCGGTTCTTTAAAAATTGGCCCGTCGAAAATAAAACTGTGAAACTCGCCTTTTTCCCCGCAGGGGTCAGCCGTTTCAGGAAAACTTTTAATCAAAGCCGCGTTAAGTTCCCGGCCGCAGAATTCGGCCGAAAGCTGCTCGGTATCAACGCAAGTCAAAACGGCTTTAAATCCATCTTTTAAAAAATCGGTAATAAGCTCGCTGGTGTTTCGATTCCATAAAGGAAAAACCGCTTTCATCGAAAGACGTGACAACTGTTTTTCACGATAAACCTTAACATCATCTAAAAACAGATCGCCAAAAGCGACCGTATCAACCGCCTGATTTTTATATTTTTTAAGGACCGAACTCATTATCTCGCTATACTTATCGCCGGAACAATTATCAGGAATAAAAACTTCTTCTAAAAAAATCCCTAAAGAATCAGCCTGACGGCGGACAAGGTCCCGTCGAACGCCATGCATGCTGACCCGGTCATACTTTTGGTTAAAGGTAGTAAGCAGCGCCCTAACCCGGTACTGGTCTGAGCGCAGAATTTGGTATAAAGCGTAGGCGCTATCTTTACCGGAACTCCAGGAAAAAATAATATCTTTTTTATCGCTCATACTTTTAAATGGTTAACGACTCAATTATTTGATAGCTTTTATCCAAAACAAATTTAATCTCCTGTTTTGTTACGCACAAAGGAAGATAAAAATAAATCACGTTACCCAGCGGGCGTAAAATCAAGTGCTGGTTCAGTCCTTTTTTGTAAATCTCAATTCCGATTCTTCTTTGAAACGGTAAGACGGCTTTTGTCTTTTTGTTCTTAACAAGTTCTATCGCCCCAACCAGGCCAAGAGACCGAACATCACCGACAAAGTCAAGGTCACGGAACTTTTCAAGCTGTTTTTGAAAAAATTTTATTTTCGCCGGCAACGATTTAAAAATATCATCTTCATTAAAAATATCAAGGCTCGCTTTTGCCGCGGCGCAAGCGATAGGGTTTGCCGTGTAAGTATGGCCGTGATAAAAAGTTTTTTTGTCCTGATAATCGGCATAAAAAGCCTCATAAATTTTATCGGTAGTTAAAGTAACGCTTAACGGCAAAGTCCCGGACGTTAATCCTTTTGACAAACACATAAAGTCAGGGTCAACTGAAACGTGATCAGCCGAAAACATCCGGCCAGTTCGGCCGAACCCGGTTGCCACTTCATCAAGAATCAGATGAACTTTATATTTTTTAGTTAGTTCAGCCGCTTTAACAAGATATTCTTTGGGATAAACTATCATTCCCCCAGCAGCCATCAGCAACGGTTCAAGGATAAACGCGCAAATTTCCTGATGCCTGTCCTTTAACACGGTTTCTAACGGTTTTAGGCAATCTAGGCGGCAAGCAGCTTTGGTTTTACCCATCGGACAACGATAACAATAGGGCGACGGTAACTTAACGGTCTGGTAAAAGAGCGGCTTAAATACCCGGTTAAACAAGTCCACTCCGCTGACGCTCATCGCGCCAATCGTGTCGCCATGGTAACCCCGGTCGAGAGCTAAAAAAAGTTTCTTTTTTTTCTGATTATTGTTTTGCCAATACTGAAAAGACATCTTTAACGCGGTTTCAACGGCCGTTGAACCATTGTCAGAATAAAAAACTCTTTTTAAATTGACCGGCGCAAGATCAACCAACCGCTCGGACAATTCAATCGCGCCACGATGAGTAAACCCGGCAAACAAAACATGGTCTAACTGTTTAGCCTGCCGGCTAATGGCCGCGGTTATCTTAGGATGACTATGGCCATGAATGTTGCACCACCAGCTGGATATCGTGTCATAATAAAAGTTGCCGGTTTTATCGTAGAGCTTAAACCCTTTTGCCCGTTCAATAAAAAGCGGCGGCATTTGACGGCAATCCTTCATTTGGGTGTAAGGATGCCAATTATATTTTAAATCTTTTTTTATCCAGTCATTCATTCGCGTATACTTTAGACATAAATTCAGGCTATTTTTTTTAAAATATTTCCGGCGATCTTATCAAACTCTTTAATCAACGTTTTTTTAAATCGGCAATAAGGCAAACTCCCCAAGACATCTACCGGCTGAAAACAACTTATTATTTTAGGGTTATCTTTTAGAATAATCGGCGCGGTTTCAGGACAAATATTATTAAAAACTAACCCCAGCAAAGGCATTTTGCGAGCGCGGACAGCTTCAACCGTTAAAAGCGCATGGTTAATCGCGCCCAGCTTATTGGCAACGACAACCAACACCGGCAAATCCAGGGAAGCCGCTAAATCAAGGCCTAAAAGATGACGAGTAAAAGGTACAAGCGCGCCGCCGGCACCTTCGACTAAAACCGTATCGAACTTTTTTTTAAGGAAATTAAAACTGGAAACTATTTTTGATTCACAAAGGTCGGCGCCTTCAGTCTCAGCGGCAAGATGAGGCGATGCCGCAAGTTTAAACCGGTACGGCGAGACCTTATCGCTGTATTTCAATGAGTTATAGTCAAGCCCGATCAACTTACAGTGCCGGCTGACATCTCGCGAGCGGCCCAGACAGCCAGTCTCAACCCATTTTTGAGTTGTAACCTTATAGCCCTTATTAACCAACCAACCGGCTAAAAGGCCGGTTACAATTGTTTTGCCGACTTCAGTATCGGTTCCGGTAATAAACACCGATTTCACAGCACACCTCGGCAGAAAAAAACCTGGTAAGTCGCGGTAATATTCTTAAACTCCTGACGATAAAGGTGTTCTAAAGCAAGAAGTCTGTTTTCCGTTAAAGTTATCCGGTTGTTGAGACCAAACCCGCGAGCGCCGGTATATTTTATGCTTTTTAAAAGTTCTTTTAATGAACTAAACTTTTGGGTATAGTAAAACTGTTCGACTATCGACTCCTTAAACACTTCCTCCATAACTGATTCCAGATACCCTTTACCGGCAAACTCGTTTGAAGTTATTGTTATTTCTTCTTTAAAAAAATTCTCAAAAGTTTCCTGTAACTCATAAAAAGTCCCCGGACCGAACATTGAGACAAAAAATGTTCCTTGAGGATTTAAGTGTTTTTTGTATTTCTTGAAAAAAATCCTTAAATTTTGTATCCACTGCAAGCTCACGTTAGAGGTAATCAAGTCGTATTTCTCCTGCGGCTTAAAAACTTCCGAATCGGCGGCAGAAAACCTCACTCCGCGGGGCATCTTCTTTTTTGCCTCAAGAATCATTGCCGGAGAAATATCTATTGCTGTAATCGCTGATTCAGGAAACAGCTGTTTAAGCATAAAGGTATAGATGCCTGTGCCGCAGCCGATATCAATGATCGAATCAAAGTCGTCATTTTTGAGTTGTTCGATCATTTTTTCAGCACAAAAACTCTGAATAAAGGCATACTGGTCGTAAAACCGCGCCCAACGGGAAAAATTAATTTTTACAAGGTTTTTATCAATCATAACAGCTCACCTATTTGACAGTCCCAAAAGGGAAAATGTCCCGAATCTCGGCAAACAACAGTTATTGATCCGGAGATCTGCTCTTTAAGTTCAAAGACATCCTTTATCGGAGCGATCTTATCCTCTCGGCCATGAACAAAAACAAGAGTCAAGCCAGCCGGTATATCTTGCGGGTCTATCCGGCTCTTAGCTAAATAGTCCAAACCGTCAATCAAATAATCTACAGAAAATTTGTCGTAATAGATTGAACTTAAATCTTCTTTAAATTGAGCGACTGATTCCGGCCGGTAAAAACAATCTCTGTAAAACCGGCTAAGATAGCCCTTTTTACCGCGCGTCACAAACTGCTTTATTTTTTCAATAGCTGTTGGTTGATATCTTTTACGCATCCCGATGAGAAACAAATTATCTACCAGATCGTTATGGCTGATAGAAAAATCAAGCGCTCTATACCCCCCCAGGGAACAACCAAATAAGGAAACTTTAGACAAACCAATTTTTTTTATCATACAAACAAGGTCATCGCTAAAATCGCGGTAAGATTCATCGACCAATAAAAGATAATTAAACCGAAGGTCTAAGCCCGCAAAGATCCTGTAGTCAGTGGCCCAGCCGGCAAGTAAAACAACAGTTTCATCGTATCCCCGGTCAACATATTTAAATCTTTCCATTTTAAAAAATTAAAAAAATCAAACTAATTTGTTTATTTCTTCTACAAACTTATCAATAACGTCACGATCATGGTCATAGCTTAACGAAACCCTTAACCGGGCAGAGTTGGCCGGCACAGTCGGCGGCCTTATCGGACAAACCCAAAATCGGCGTTTAGCTAATTCTTCGCTAATAGATACTGCTTTAACGCTATCACCAATAACAATCGGAACGATCTGTGACTCGCCCAAAGTTTTCAAACCTATACTTTTCAATCTGTTACGCAAGTAATCAGCGTTAGCTAAAAGAACCCGGCGGCGGTCAGGCTCATCTTTTAAGCAACTCAAAGCGGCAATATCGGCCGCGATCAGCGCCGGAGGTAAAGCGGTTGAATAAATAAACCCGCGTGACTGATTTATCAAGTAATCGACAGTTTCTGCCGAGGCCGCAAGGTAAGCGCCAAACGATCCTAAAGCTTTAGAAAAGGTGCCCATAATAAAATCGACCTTTTCAGTTAAGCCTAGTTCTTCTACAACCCCGGCACCGTCACGGCCAAAAATACCTGTAGCATGAGCTTCATCAACAAAAAGCAAACAGTCATACTTCTCTTTCAACTTAACCAGCCGATTTAAATCCGGTTTATCGCCGTCCATACTAAAAATAGTTTCGGTGATTATTAAAGCTTGTTTAAAATCAGCCCGTTTGAGTTTAAGCAGTTGTTCTAAATGATCGGTATCGTTATGGCGAAACCTGAAAAAATCCGCCCCCGCCAAACGCATCCCGTCAATTATGCTGGCATGATTAATTTTATCACTAAAAAAAACATCGCCTTTTTTATAAAGAGCGCTTAATATCCCGACGTTCGCCTGGTATCCGCTGTTAAAAATCAACGCGCCTTCCTTTTTCTTAAGCCGGGAAACTTTTTGTTCCAACTCATGAAATATTGATAAGTCTCCGCTAAGCAAGCGCGAAGCTGATGAGCCAACGCCGAACCGGTCGATAGCCTCTTTCATCGCGGCTTTTATCCGGGGATGATGAGAAAACCCTAAATAATCGTTCGATGAAAAATCAATAACCGGTTCCTCGCCTTGACAATAACGAAGACCTTTATCCCGGCGTTCGGCCGGTATTAGTCGGCGTAACAGCCCCTGTTGAGCCCGTTGCTGTAAAAAATCACTTAACTCTGACATAACTTTTTTATTTCCTTAACCAGCCGATAGTCCGAGTCAAGGCTTCTGCCTTTAACCGTCAAGTAACCGCCAATAAGCATACCGTTAGCGCCGGCCATAAACCCTAAAGCCTGAAAATCGTTTAGCATCGTTTCTCTGCCGGCAGCGATCTTTATAGTTTTATCTTCTAAAATAATTCTAAAAATAGCGATCGTTCTAATAACATCGTTACAGGATATCGGGTCAATAGCTTCAAACCCAGTACCTTTAATCGGTACAAGAATATTAATCGGCACCGAATCAACGTTCAACTCTTTTAGTAAAAGGGCCATATCAATCCTATCTTCAAAACTCTCGCCCATACCGATTATTCCTCCGCTACAAACTTCTAAGCCGCTTAACTTAGCGTCTTTAATCGTCTGAACCCGTTGGCTAAATTTATGAGTTGAAACTATCGATGGATAAAAACGCTCGGAAGTCTCGATATTATGATGATACCTAGTCATACCGGCAGATTTTAGTTCCGACAAAACAACCCGGCTCAAAGCGCCTAATGACCCGCAAACCTCAATCCCGATATCTTTAGTTATTTGATTAACTGATTTTTTAATAGTTTCAATCTCGCCGGCGGTAAGAGTGTTACCGCTGGAAACTATACCAAACCGCTGGGCGCCATTATTTTTAGCGATATATGCCGCATCAACCAGCTCTTCCCTAGTTTTTAAGGGATAAACTTCGATCTCTGAAAAATTGTGGGAAGATTGGGCGCAAAACTTACAGTCTTCTGAGCAACAACCGCTTTTAGCGTTTACAATGCTGCAAAGCTCAAGGTCACCGGAAAAATGAGCCCTTCTGACTTTATCAGCGTAAGAAATAACTTCAAATATCGGCAAGTCAATTAATTTTTTAAAATCTGAATTTTCCATAATTTTAAATCAATCAAAACCGAGAGATCCCCGATTGTTTATGTTTAAAGAAAGGATTTAAATATTACTAAAATTATAATGAATGACTGATAAATTGCAAAGATTATTTTAATTCCGGTATTTTTAGTTTTTTGCGGCAATCTGACCTGACAGGCAAAAGAATTGTTAATCGCAGCGCAGACTTATCTTTGAACCAATGCGGATTGCTCTAAGTTTTTCTTTACTGACGGTTACTTTACCAATAAGTGCAACTTCCGATGCCGGCACCGGTTGGCTTGCCGTACTCGCCGGTGTGGGGCCAAAAAATATGCACAGGCACCGCCCTTGCGGCCAATAAGCCAAGTCGCCGACAGAAACATTTTTAGTTAAATCGTCCGGTTCAACCTCGATTGTCGTATCAAAATATATTTCGTCACCCCAGAGGTTTACTGTTGATTCCAGCGGTAAATGTTTTTGAATCAGTTTACTGGTAACAGTATCCAAAAACTCAACCGAAAACTCTAAACAGCCATCAAACGATTTAATTGTAGCCTTTCCTTTCATCTTTTCTTCTCCCTGGTAAAAAAAATCATTATTTTCCAAACCTGGCCAAAGCCTCTTCAAGAATGCTTTTTGTCGCGGTCGCGCCGATTCTATCGGCGCCGATACGATAAAATAGCAATAATTGGTCTAAACTCCGAATCCCGCCGGCAGCTTTTATTTTTATTTCTTTATTGCAATGTTGACGCATCAGAGAAACATCCTCTGCCGTCGCTCCCCGGTAAGAATAAAATCCGGTTTTATCTTTGGAAAAGCCAAACCCGGTAGAAGTTTTTACGTAATCAACGCCTATTTCCGAACAAATTTGACATAACCGGATTTTACTATCATAATTTAGGTAATCAGTCTCAAAAATAACTTTCAAAACCGCGCCCCGGCTTTTCACCAAAGAGTTAAGAGACTCAATCTCGTCAGTAACATAACCATAATCGCCAGACAAAACTTTTCCTATATTAACAACAACATCTAATTCGTCAGCGCCATCGTCTAAAGAAACTTCTCCTTCTTTAACTTTAACTTCGATTTTGCTGTTGCCGGCAGGAAACCCGACGACGCCGCCGACAAGGACCGAACTCATTCCTAAAACAGCTTTCGCCCGCCGGATTGAATAGGGTTTTAAGCATACTGAGGCTACATTATAGCCTAAAGCTAACTCACAGCCCGATTCGATATCCTGATCAGTAAGTGCCGGATGAAGAAGCGAGTGGTCAATTAACTTGGCTATTTGTTCCAATCGGGTAATATCACGGTTATCCATAAATATATGTTACCAAAACAATAAATCCCGGCAACCAATATTTTAAAACTTAAAAAACTAAAGACTAAAACCTAAAAACTAAAACCTAAAAACTGCAAGTTAATAAAAAAGGAAAAATCGAATGAAGAGATAAGACTTAGATCATCGGTAAGCAGCTCTTGCCCATAAGGTATTTATCAACCGAATGAGCGCAACGCCTGGCCTCAGCAACAGCCCAGACAATCAATGATTGACCGCGCCGAGCGTCTCCGGCAGAAAAAACATTTTTTTGAGAAGTCAGGTAATTCTCGTCGGTTTTAATGTTACCGCGACTGTCACAATCAAGGCCAAGTTCTTTTATTATTTCCGGTTGCGGCCCAACAAAGCCAATAGCTAAAATAGCCATATCGACATCAATCTCAAATTCCGAACCTTCAATCTCACGCATCAGCGGGCAAGTACCGGCTTCTTTTACAAACTCAACCCTAACACAGGCAAGTTTGCTTAGTTTACCGTCAGAAGATATAAATTTTTTGGTAAGTATCGCCCAGTGACGATCGACCCCTTCCTCATGAGAAGACGATGACTTAAGTAACAAAGGGTACATCGGCCAAGGGTAATCCGCGGTTCGACACTCTGACGGCCGAGGCATAACTTCAATCTGGACCACCGAACGCGCTCCCTGACGGTTAGCCGTTCCTACACAGTCCGAACCGGTATCGCCGCCGCCGATAACAACAACTTTCTTACCTTTTGCGTCTATTAGGCTTTCATTTCCTATATCTTCACCGCTTATCCGGCGGTTACTCTGACCCAAATAATCTATCGCGAAATGAATACCTTCGGCATCACGGCCTTCAATCTTTAAATCGCGAGCGACACCGGAACCAATAGCAATAACTAACGCGTCAAACTCCTGAGTTAATTTAAGGGCCGAAACGTCGCCACAGACATCAACTTTAGTTTTAAACTCTACACCTTCCTTTCTTAAAATTTCTAGTTTTCGGTCCAAAACATTTTTTTCAAGTTTAAAATCGGGGATCCCGTAACGCATAAGACCGCCGCACTTCTGATTTCGTTCAAAGACTGTAACCGCGTGACCAGCACGATTTAACTGTTCGGCCAACGATAACCCCGCTGGTCCAGACCCAATGACCGCGACTTTTTTGCCAGTTCGTTTTTTAGGCGGAACAGCTTTAATAAACCCGTATTTATAAGCATATTCAATAATATTAAACTCGTTTTGACAAATCGTCACCGGGTCGTCGTTTAGCCCTAAAACGCAGGAATGTTCGCAAGGCGCCGGACAGACTCTGCCGGTAATTTCAGGTAAATTGTTTGTGGCATTCAGTAATGAAAAGGCTTTTTCCCAGTTACCCTCTAAAACGGCATCGTTCCATTCTGGTATATAATTACCTAAAGGGCAGGCCCAATGACAAAAAGCAACGCCGCAATCCATGCATCGGGAAGTCTGCTCTTTCGCCACTTCTTCGTTACGAAACAGAACTACCGGCTTATAATCTTTGACTCTTTCATAAACCGGCCGATACTGCGTTGCCCGGCGTTTAATCTTTAAAAAAGCTTTAACATCTTTAGGCATCGGATACCTCTGTTAAATCAAGGACTTCATCTTCGGTTTTTGACTCAATAATTTTTTTGTACTCAATAGGCATAACTTTAACAAACCGTTTAGCCTGAATATCAAAGTTATCAAGGATATCCCGGGCACGATTACTGCCGGTACACCTACAATGGCTGAGCAACAAATCAGAAATTACGGTTTTATCTTCAATTTTAAGTTCTTCCAGCTGAACCATACCCAAATTACATTTCTTCCTAAAATTACCGTCAAGATTCCAAACATAAGCGATTCCCCCGCTCATTCCGGCAGCGAAATTCCTTCCGGTTTGGCCAATAACAACAACTTTACCGCCAGTCATATACTCACAGGCATGATCGCCAACACCTTCGACGACAGCCGAAAGACCAGAGTTTCGAATACAAAACCTTTCTCCGGCAATGCCCCGAATATAGGCTTCTCCGGTGATGGCACCATAAAAGCTGGTGTTACCTACAATTATATTTTCTCCCGGTTTATAACTGCTCTTTTTGCTGGGATAGACGATAATTTTACCGCCGGAAATCCCCTTACCTATATAATCGTTAGCCAACCCTTCCAACTCAAAAGTCACGCCTTTGGCTAACCAAGCTCCAAACGACTGGCCAGCAACGCCGGTAAACTTAAAATGAATAGTATCATCAGATAAACCGTTTTCTCCATACCTTCGGCAAATCGCACCACTCAACATTGCGCCGACAGTGCGATTAGTGTTATTTATTGTCAGCTCTTTTTCGACCGGCTTATTTTCTTCTAACGCCGGTTTAGCCAATTGTATAAGTTGCTTATCTAAAACATTTTCGATACCATGATCTTGAACCTTTTGACAGTAAACCCCAACAGTTTTAGCAACTTTTGGTTTATAAAGGATTTTTGAGTAATCGATTTTTTTGGCTTTCCAAGGAAGAATAGTTTTATCAAGGTTAAGAAGATCGGTTCGGCCGACCAACTCATTAATAGTTCGAACACCTAAATTCGCCATAATTTCCCGCAGTTCTTGAACTATAAAATTAAAATAATTAACCACATATTCCGGTTTTCCGCTAAACCGTTTTTGTAAAGTATCGTCCTGCGTCGCCACGCCAACAGAACAATTGTTAAGATGACAGTGACGAAGCATAACACAGCCGGACACAATTAAAGCCGCGGTACAAAAGCCAAACTCTTCAGCTCCAAGCATCGCCGCGATCGCGACATCTCTTCCTGTACGCATCTGGCCATCAGTCTGAAGGCGAACCCGTGACCGCAAATCATTAAGAACAAGAGTCTGATGCGTCTCCGATAAACCAAGTTCCCAAGGAACTCCGGCATGATGAATCGAACTTAAGGGAGAAGCCCCTGTTCCGCCGTCAGCGCCAGAGATCAAAATCATATCAGCATGCCCTTTGGCTACGCCAGCGGCAATTGTTCCAACACCGATTTCGGAAACCAGCTTGACGCTTATTCGAGCTTTAGGATTAGTATTTTTTAAGTCAAAAATAAGTTGAGCTAAATCTTCTATTGAATAGATATCATGATGCGGCGGCGGCGAAATAAGAGTAACTCCGGGAGTTGTGTAACGCGTCTTTGCGATAGTTACGCTTACTTTATGGCCGGGAAGCTGACCGCCTTCACCGGGTTTTGCGCCTTGAGCGACTTTTATTTGAATCTCATCAGCGTTAACAAGGTAATTAGTTGTCACGCCAAACCGCCCGGAAGCAACCTGTTTTATCGCGCTGCGTTTAGAGTCGCCGCCGGGAAGAACCTCAAACCGGCGGGGATCTTCTCCTCCTTCGCCGGTATTTGATTTACCGCCGATCCTGTTCATTGCGATAGCCAGGGTTTCATGAGCGGCACGAGATATCGACCCAAAACTCATCGCTCCAGTAGCAAACCGCTTAAAGATCTCTTCTTTTGGTTCGACTTCCGATATATCTATCGGGTTGATTCCCTTTTCGCGAAAAGAAACGCTTCCTTCAAAAGAAAACTTTAAAAGACTGCGTAAAGTCGTCGGATTTTCTGACTGATCATTAATTAAACCGGCAAACTCCTTGTACTTGGAGTAATCGTTTTCGCGAGTCGCGTCCTGAAGAGCGGAAATAGTTTCCGGACGCCAAAGATGGAACCGGCCGTCACGGCGCCAAGTGTGCGTCCCGCCAGTTGAAAGGATTTTTGAAGCAGATAAACTTCCCGAATAAGCCAAGCGATGACGAATCAAAGTCTCTTGAGCAATAATTGATAAAGTCGCTCCGCCAATTCGGGAAGACGTCCCCTTAAAACAAATATCGATTACATCGTCAGCCAAACCGATAGCCTCAAAAATTTGGGCGCCGCGATAACTCTGCAGCGTCGAAATACCCATTTTGGAAAGAATCTTTAAAATACCTTTATTAACCGATTTAACGTAATTACTCACCGCGGTTTTAAGGCCTAAGTCAATCTCGCCTTCTGAAACCATATACTCAATCGCTTCATAAGCAAGGTAAGGATTAACACAACCAACGCCAAAACCAAACAATAAAGCGAAATGATGAACTTCCCGCGGCTCAGCACTTTCTAAAATTAAAGCGATCTGAGACCGGCACTGTCTCTTCACCAAATGCTGATGTACAGCTCCAACAGCAATAAGCGCTGGGATAGCGGCTTGTTTTTTTGTTACGCCTCTATCGCTTAAAATTATAAAGGAGTTACCT
Source organism: Candidatus Omnitrophota bacterium (assembly GCA_028711575.1). Lineage (GTDB taxonomy): Bacteria > Omnitrophota > Gorgyraeia > Duberdicusellales > 4484-171 > JAQTSA01. The sequence continues at coordinate 14,186 of JAQTSA010000013.1, forward strand.
TCATCGATCGCTTTTTCCGATTCCATGCAGATTTCAGATAAAACCTTCTTGAAACTTTTATCGTTTTTAGCATCAAACAATATAGAAATTGTCTTTGATTTAAACGGTCCTTGAATATTTCTTAACTTTTCCAGCTCCTGATTGGAAAGTATCGGCTGACTTAAATGGAGTTTCCGGCAATGCTGAGGGCTTTGGTCTAACAGGTTTTTTCGTCCGCCCATGTAACAGTCAAGGCTCATAACTAATTCTTCCCGTATCGGATCAATCGCCGGATTAGTGACCTGAGCGAACAATTGTTTAAAATAGTTGTAAACCAGCTGAGAATCTTTCGCTAAAACCGCCGGCGGAGTATCGTTACCCATTGACCCGGTAGGTTCCTTGCCAGTCTCAGCCATCGGCTTTATTACCGACTTTAAGTCTTCCCTGGTATAACCAAAACTTTTAAGGTCAGTTAGAATGTTCTTTGATTTTTCTTTAACTGGGAAACTCGGCAGATCTTCTAATTCAACGATATTCTCGTCCACCCATTTTTTATAAGGCTGTTGAGTCGAGACCTTCTCTTTTATTTCGTCGTCATTGACGATCCGGCCTTCTTTTGTATCAACCAAAAATATTTTCCCCGGCATAAGACGCCCGGAATAGAGTATATCTTGCGCGGGAGTGTCTAAGACCCCAACTTCAGAAGCCATAATCACTCTATCGTCTTTAGTAACAATGTATCGGCTGGGACGAAGCCCATTTCTATCAAGAAGCGCGCCAACGCATATGCCGTCGGTAACGGCGACACTTGCCGGACCGTCCCACGGTTCCATAACACAGACGTGATACTTATGAAAAGCACGTACCTCTTCAGTTAAAAAGCTGTTATTTTCCCAAGCCTCGGGAATAAGAGTCATCATCGTATGAGCCAACGACCTACCCGACAATAAAAGCAGTTCAAAAACGTTATCAAGACAAGCCGAATCGCTCCCTCCGGAAACAACGATCGGTTTAAGTTTTTCGATGTCATGGCCAAAAAGATCGCTGGAAAGAAGCCGCTCTTTAGCGCCCATCCAATTAACGTTACCGCGTAACGTATTTATTTCACCGTTATGCGCCAAAAAGCGAAAAGGTTGAGCCAAATCCCAAGTAGGAAAAGTGTTGGTACTATAACGGGAATGGACTAAAGCTATCGCGCTTTTGATATCTGAATCGCCCAGATCTAAAAAAAAGTTCTCGACTTGTCCCGTTGTCAGCAGGCCTTTATAAGAAAAGGTTCTCGATGAAAAATTAGTAATATAAAAAAATGATTTTTGGTTTAACTCACTGTTTTTAATTTTATTCTCAACAACTTTTCTTATAACATAAAGTTTTCTTTCAAAGGCAAGCTGATCAGCTAAATTTCCGTTTCGGGATATAAAGATCTGCTTTATAACCGGCTCGCTCGACCGGGCCGTGGCACCGATTTCGGCGTTATTTACCGGAACATCCCGCCAGCCCAAAACAATCTGACCGTAATCGGTAACCGCTTGATTAACAATTTCTTCACAAAACGCCCGTTCTTTTTCATTCCTCGGCAAAAAGATAAGTCCGCTTCCGTAAGAGCCCTCTTCACCGAGAGTAATGCCCGAAGCCAAGGCTACTTTAACAAAAAAGTCATGAGGCATTTGCATCAAAATTCCCGCCCCGTCACCAGTCTTAGGGTCAGCGCCGACAGCGCCGCGATGTTCTAACCGTCTAAGGATAGAGATCCCTTCTCTAACTATATTGTTTGAACGTAACCCTTTTATATTACAAACAAACCCGACACCACAGGCGTCTTTTTCGTAACTGGAATCATACAATCCCTGATTATGGGGAAAATGAGTGTATTTCATTTCTTCTATTATTTATTTTTCCGGGATACCTGTCACAAAATATATAATTTAAAAATTTACCTCACAATTGTCTGGTTAAGTCTATATTGAGACACCATATCGGAAAAATTAGCGGCCAGTATTCGCGCTTGTTTTAAATATAAATCCTGTAAAGTAAAGTACTGATAAAGAAAGCCATCGCCGGTTTCAGATGCCGAGCCTCTAGCGTAAAGTTCTTTTAAATATTTGCTGAAAACATCAAACCGCCAAATGAACCCCCAGGCGGCATTTCCCAGACGAAAACCTTTAGGTTCTCCGGCCTTATCGTTTACAAGAGAAACCGCCCCTTCGGGAAGGGTAAGGCGATACTCATTATTTTCAAAAACCTCAAACTTGGTCCTGAACTTATTTAATAAAGAATCGGCCGTTGCCTCCGGGCTGAGAAAAAACATATTCCAGCCAAGACCGCTCACTTTTTTGTTATCGCTAACAGTTTCATTTTGACAACCGGCCAGAATTTGAGCGCCAAAAGATAATCCAAGATAGGGAATTTCATCTTCAAGAACCTGTTTAACAAATTTTTTTTGTGAATCAAAAAAAGAATCAGTTTGTATCAACAAGGGGTCAATAGATTGGCCTAAATAAATTACGCCCTGACAGTCAGTAATCGCAGGAAGGTTTTGTCCCAACGACAAATCAAAACATTTAACATCCAACCGGGAATTACTAATTAGACTTTCTAAAGACCCTTGGCAACCTATTTCACCATACTTGATAAAAGCTATCATTTACCTCTCCTAAAAAATGTTTTTGTCCGGAATAAAAGAATAAAAAACTCTAATAAGACCGAATGTGCCGTTTTAAATTTATTTTAAAACGGCACATTCAAAATTGGCTTTATAGAATCAACAAAAGCTCCTGATACTTCGCCAAAGGCCATAAATCATCAGAAACTATTCTTTCGGCATCATCGACCGCGACCCGCAAAGCGCATAAAGCATTCGCTGCGCCGGTGGCATAAGCTTTAGCCATCTGAGAAGCATCGTTCTTCTTCTGAGCGGAAACAACCGATTTAGCAAGAGCATCTATCCCTTTTGTAATCGCCGCGTAAATATCATTGGCTTTCTTTATATCCGCGGCAAAGGCCGAAGACTTTATGCCCGCAGACTTAGCTCCCGAATTGGCTTGAGCTAAAAGGTTAAGATGCTCAGCGACTACCGGTAAAATTGATGTTTTTGCTATATCAATTGCCATTTTACACTCAATTTCTTTAGTTTTGCTGTAAGTTTCAAGTTTAATCTCTACCTTTGAATGTAACTCTTTTTCACTGAGAACGTTCAACGAAGAATAAAGTTGAGCGGCTTCTTTAGTTAAAAAAAGTTCCAGCGCTTCAGGCGTATTTTTTGTATTTGGCAGACCGCGTTTCGCGGCTTCTTTATGCCAGGAAGCGTCGTAATTGTTTCCTTCAAAGCGAACAGCTTTGGTCTGTTTAAGAATTTCTTCTAAAACAGAAATTGCTTTTTCCTTAGCGTCGCCTTTACTTTTTTTAGATTCAATTCTGGCAGTAATCTCCCGGTAGCCGTAGGTAATAATCATGTTAAGAATAGTCGCCGCTTCAGAACAATTGTGCGTTGAACCTACCGCCCTAAACTCAAACTTGTTACCGGTAAAAGCTAACGGTGAAGTACGATTGCGGTCTGATGTATCTTTTGCGACTCTCGGCAAATTCTGTAAACCCAGATAAATCTCTGATAACTTTTTATCGGTAATTTTGTCTAACCCTTCAATTTGATTAAGCAAATCGTCAAGATATTCGCCAAGATAAATAGACATAATCGCCGGCGGCGCTTCATTGGCCCCTAAGCGATGGTCATTCCCGGCGTCAGCGACCGCAGCTCTTAGCAAACCGCCGTATTTAGCGACACCTAAAAGAATAGCGCCCAGCGACAGCAAAAAAATCAAGTTGTCCTGAGGCGAACCTGAAGGATCAAAATAGTTAGCGCCAGTGTTATCGCCGATCGACCAGTTAAAATGTTTTCCTGACCCATTAACGCCGGCTAATGGTTTCTCATGCAAAACCGCGACCATATTGTGCTGGTCGGCGACTTTTTTGATAATATCCATCAGCTGTAAGTTATGATCAATTGACAAATTAACCTCTTCATAAAGCGGCGCGATTTCAAACTGGTTCGGGGAAACTTCGTTGTGACGCGTTTTCGCCGGTATACCGTGCCGATAAAGCTCGTTATCAAAATCTTCCATAAACTGCATAACATTATCTTTTATCGCGCCAAAATAATGATCTTCCATCTGTTGCCCTTTTGCCGGTTCGGCGCCAAAAAGGGTACGGCCGCAAACCTGCAAATCGGGACGCGTATCGTAAAGGTCTTTTGAGAAAAGAAAATATTCCTGTTCCGGTCCGCCAAAAACTTTAATTCTTTTTACTTTTTTATTGCCCAAAACTTTTTGCAAACTTAAAAGCGATTCGTTTAAAGATTTAAGCGACCGTAACAATGGCGTTTTAATATCAAGGACCTCACCAGTCCAAGATAAAAACACCGAAGGAATAACTAAAGTTTTAGTCTCGCCAGCTTCAACTAAAAAAGCCGGAGAAGTAGGATCCCAAGCGGTGTACCCGCGAGCTTCAAAAGTTGAGCGAATACCGCCAGAAGGAAACGAAGAAGCGTCAGGTTCAGACTGAATAAGCTGTTGCGCCGAAAATCTTTCAACCACGTCGCCTTCGGAATCATAAGACAAAAAAGAATCGTGTTTCTCAGCCGTTCCTCCGCGTTGCGGTTGGAACCAATGCGTGAAATGTGTCGCACCATTTTCAACCGCCCACTCTTTCATAGCATGAGCAACGTCGCCGGCAATAGACTGGTCAAGCGGCTCGCCGCTTTCAATCGTTGAAATTAGTTTTTGGTAAACCTCTTTACTTAACTTTTGGTTCATAACTTTTTTATTAAAAGTTAACTCGCCAAAGTTTTTAACAATTCTACCCATGATTATCCCTCCTATTAACAAGTTAATAAAAAAACCCAAACCGCGTCCTCGACAACGGATACCTTAGATATCCGCCGTTGGAGTCTGCTGTTTGGGCATCTTTGCCATAAATGAAACTCAAAACGCTGAGTTCGCTTACCTAAACCGTTAACATCATTGTTCCAAATATTAGAATACATAACCCTGCTTTTGTCAACTTCTTTTTAAAGAAGAAGAACACTTGGTTTTCAGCCGATTGCGGCCTTACCTCTTTCCCCGGTTCGGATTCGGATACATTCCGGTAAATCCAGGACAAAAATCTTTCCATCTCCGATATTTCCGGTATAAGCGCCCTTAATTATCGCCTTTATTGTTGGTTCAACAAAATTTTCGCTGACAGCGACTTCCAATCTTACTTTTTTCAAGAGATTAACTTCATGGATAACGCCGCGATATGTTTCAGTAAACCCTTTCTGCTGGCCGCAGCCTAAAGCGTTACTGACCGTCATTTTATGGACATCAGCCTCAAACAAAGCCTGCTTAACATCAGGAAGTTTATGCGGTTGAATCATCGCGATTATTAATTTCATTTTTTACCTCCTTTTTACTCGGTAACAAAAATTTGAAAACCGGAGTACGATTCCATGCCATGCTCGCCAATATCTAACCCTTTCAACTCTTCCTCTCGACTAACGCGTAAGCCGATTATCGCGTCAATAACTTTAAAAATTATTCCCATCGCAACGAGGACAAAAACTATTACAGCCGAAACCCCTAAAGCCTGAACCATAAGTTGTTTGATACCGCCGCCATAAAAGAGACCGGAGTTAGCAAGTCCCAAAGCTTTTTGGCCAAAAAGACCAATCGATAGCGTTCCCCAGATACCATTAAGTCCGTGCACTGGAAAAGCACCGACCGGATCATCGATTTTAAACTTTTCAAGAACGACAACCCCAACTATAACTAACATCCCGCCAACAGCCCCAATAACAATCGCCGCGGTCGGACTGACAAAAGCACAAGGCGCCGTAATCGCAACCAGCCCCGCTAAAGCGCCGTTCATAGCCATTGAAAGGTCAGGCTTACCGAACATTTTCCAGACTGTAAACATTGCTAAAATGCCGCCGGCCGCCGCGGCAAGATTAGTATTAATTGCTACCCGGGCAATAAGACTACCATCGCCAACGCCTAAGGTTGATCCGGGATTAAACCCAAACCAGCCAAACCAAAGAATAAAAACTCCGAGTGAAGCCAAAGGTATATTATGGCCGGCAATAACGTTCGGCGTTCCATCAGGATTATATTTACCGATACGCGGTTTTAGAATAATTGTCCCGATTAAAGCGGCAAATCCACCGACAGTGTGAACAACAGTTGACCCGGCAAAATCAGCAAAGTTAAGTTTAGTCAACCAACCGCCGCCCCATATCCAGTGTCCAACAATCGGATAAATAAAAGCAGAAATTAAAAAAGAATAAATAAGGTATGCCGGAAACTTCATTCTCTCAGCCATTCCGCCGGCAACAATAGTCGCTGCCGCGCCGCAAAAGGCGGCCTGAAACAACCAAAAAGCGTGTAAAGGAACCGCCGCTCCGCTTTCGGCACTTTTCAAGAACCACCCCGTAACGCCCATAAACCCGTTACCAGAACCAAACATTATCGCGTAACCAAAAGCGTAAAATCCCAAACTGGCCATACAAAAATCAAGAAAGTTTTTCGTTAAAATGTTACAAGTGTTTTTAGCTCTAATAAACCCGGCTTCAACCATGCCAAATCCAGCCTGCATAAAAAACACTAAAAACGCCGCAATCAATACCCAAACCGTGTCCAAACCGATCGAACTTGCCGGATCGGCCGTTTGTCCAAAACAGAGACCGCTAAAGGTTAGCAAAAAACCAAAAACACAAGCTTTTTTGAACAACTTCTTTAACACAAAAACACCTCCTCTTTACCTATCCCGACAGATTAACTAAATAAACAACTGAGTACAACTAAGTTAAAACATAAGCCCTTCCCAAACAACGAGAAAGAGCTTATGTTTCGACTACAAAACCAATTTTTTCCTTACATAATCCGCGTACATCCGGTTGATTCTACTGGTTTTAAACCAGCGTTCTAAAGTCGCTACCTGAATATCTAACCGTTTTGAAAGATCGTAATAGGTATAACCTTTTTTTCTTTTGAATTCTTTCAATTCATTTATAAGTTTTTCATCTTTCATGCCAGCAAACCTTCCTAGTTTAGCTACGACCATTAAGTAAAAGAATCATCCGATTGCCTTACCACCGGTTTCTTGAGTTCTAATCCGAATACAATCGTCAAGATTCATAATGAAAATTTTTCCGTCACCGATTTTTCCGCTTTTAGCGCCCTTAATAATCGCTTTCACCGTCGCCTCGACATACTTTTCATTTACCGCGACTTCCACTCTGACTTTTTTAAGCAAATTGACTTCAGTAAGAACACCGCGATAAGTTTCAGTAAACCCTTTCTGCTGGCCGCAACCTAAAGCGTTACTGACGGTCATTTTACAGACCTCAGCTTCAAATAACGCTTTCTTAACATCCGGCAATTTATGGGGCTGAATCATTGCTACTATTAGTTTCATCGTTAAATCCTCCTCAAACAGTTCCAACCAGCAAGACAAAAAACATACCTTAAACGCGAATAAATCTTACCTTTACCCCGATTTATAGTTTGTTATCTGCCAGCAAACCATTATACTACTCGGTAGTGAATATCTGAAACCCGGCGTAAGATTCCATTCCATGTTCACTAATATCTAAGCCTTTCAGTTCATCTTCTTTCGATACGCGTAACCCGATAACACGTTTGATCGACCCAAAAAGTATCAGCGCAGTTAATGCAACCCAGAGAAATACCGCGACAACTCCTTGGATCTGAATAAAGAGCTGTGAAAATCCGCCACCGAAAAAAAGGCCGTTTGTTCCGCCATAAGGTTCCTGGGCAAACAGTCCAACCGCCAAAGTTCCCCAAGCACCACAAACTCCATGCACGCTGATTGCCCCGACCGGGTCATCAATTCTTAGCACCTTGTCAATAAACTCGACACTAAAGACAACAATAATCCCGGCAATAGCGCCGATTAAAATCGCGCTTAATGGCGAAACATTTGCGCATCCCGCGGTAACAGCAACCAGGCCGGCTAAAGCACCATTCATCGCCATACTTGTGTCCGGTTTACCAAACTGAACCCAAACTGTAGCCATCGCCGCGATCGCTCCGGCGGCAGCAGCAAGATTAGTTGTCACCGCAATAACCGCGATACTTAAATTAGTTCCAGCAGTAGTACTGCCCGGGTTAAAACCGAACCAGCCAAACCACAAGATAAACACACCTAAAGATGCAAGCGGTATGTTATGGCTGCGAATTGCGTTAGACGAACCATCTTTATTGTACTTACCCAACCGCGGGCCTAAAAGTATCGCACCGATCAAAGCTGCCCAACCGCCAACCGAATGAACAACCGTCGACCCGGCAAAATCGATCATACCTTTTGCGCTTAACCAACCGCCGCCCCATATCCAGTGTCCAACAACCGGATAAATTACCGCGGTTATAAAAACGCTGTAGGTAAGGTAACTTGAAAACTTAGTCCGCTCGGCCATTGCCCCCGAAACTATCGTCGCAGCCGTTGCGGCAAAAACAGCCTGAAAAATCCAAAATGCAAATTGCCATAACCCTTCACCGGTTGTTGGGTCGCCGGTACTTAAGAAAAACCCGCTTCGGCCAAACAACCCGAAAACGCTGGTCCCAAACATAACGGCAAAGCCTACTGCCCAATAGGCGATTGATCCGACCGCGAAATCCATAAGATTTTTCATCATAATGTTAGCGGCGTTTTTAGCTCTGGTAAAGCCAGCTTCAACCATCGCAAACCCAGCCTGCATAAAGAACACCAAAAAAGCCGCGATAAGCGTCCAAACCGTGTTGATCGCTATCGCGTTACTTTCAACTGTATCTTCAGCAAAACCAAGACCGCCAAAACAAAACAGTATCAACGGCACAAGCAACAGCGTCGCAATCCATCTTTTTTTCATATTTTTTAACATAACAAAAACCTCCGATTTATTGCAAAACAAAGCTTACTTACAAAGCATAAGCTAAACTTAATCCGATGTAAAAACGATCATCCTGGTTACCGTCATTATCATCTTTTAAGTCGCCAAACGGCATAGAATAATTTAGTGTAGGCGACATGGTAAGACTTTCAGTAAGCGGTACTGTTAACCCAAGCGATAATCCTAAATCCGACCCGTTTGTTCCATTAATAAAGAGCTTACGGTTATATCCATAATGCAATCCATAGTCTAATGAAATTTCAGGATCTTCAACTATTACCGTGCTGTAAGATGCGTCAAAAGAAAAGTAATGTCCTAACCCTCCACCGTGCGGTGCGCTGCCGTAATCACGGTAATAGGTAAAACTTGTCTCAATCGGTAAATCGAGTACCGGCACTTTACTCAAAGCCAACCCCAAATAAAATTCCTTACTATACGTTGCCGCATCAGGAAAATCGTAATAAGTGTGCCCCACCGAAACGCTCAAGGAATCACTGATCGACTTAGTATAATCAAGTACGTAATCAATTTCATCGCTTGATGTAGCAGCTGAATTGTTATCAGTATCAAAGCTTGACCAAAAGGAATAGGTAAAACCTAAAGCGCTGATGCTTATTCCCGGCTGAATGACCGGATCGCGATCTAAAACAAATCCCCGCCAAACGTAATCACTATAAAAATCTAAAGAGGCGCTGACATCAACATCAAAGTTTAACTTATCAAACAGACCTTCAGCTTTACTTGTTCCCGGGAATAATCCGATGACCATAAACAACAACCCGGCTAACAAACCAATCTTTAATCTTTTAGATATCTTACTCATTTAATCCTCCTTGTTTAGTCTAACTACTCACTTAAAATATAGCTGTTTCTCCTCGGTCACCGGTCCTGATTCTGACACATTCCTCCATTGGAATGACAGCAACTTTGCCGCTGCCCATCTTTTCAGTCCGGCAACATTCAACAATAACGGCGATGATCTCTTCAACCTGAGCGTCGGTAACATAAATTTCGATTTTAGTCTTTGGCAAAAACAAGTATTCTTCCGGGCGGGTAGTCTGCACACCAAACCCTTTGATCTCACTGACCATCATCCCGCCAATACCGGCTAACCTTAACTTTTCGGCCAACTCTTTCAATTTTTCGCTTCTAATTACTGCTTCTAGTTTTTTCATCATGTCACCTCCTAAAACTAAAAAAACGTCCTTCCTGCCCTTATTAAACTTTAGAGCGGATAGGACGTCTCTGTCCGAAATAAAAAAAGCCCTTACTCAAGCGTCTACGCTAAAATAAGGGCATCTTTGCCTAAAAATAAAAAATCCCCAAGTTACATTACTTGGGGCTTCTTTGCCGATTCCGACTTCTTAGTCAAGGAAAGGTTACCATATGATGCGGCAGTTGTCAAGTATTTTTTATTTCTGAAGCCAAAATAATCGCTTCAGCGATATCTTTCATTGAAAGCCGTTTATCCATGCTTGATTTCCTTATCAGGTTATAAGCCTCATTTTCATTTAATGAGCGCTCTTTCATTAACAACCCTTTAGCTTTTTCTACCTTTTTACGGGTCTCAAGCTCTTCCTGAATAACCTTAGTTTTAACCATCAGTTCAGTATTCTCAATCGCTACCGCCGCCTGAGAAGCAACGGTCTGTAAAAGGTCCTTGTCACCTTTAGAAAAGCTATAAGCTGAGGTCGTATAACAATTAATAACGCCAATAACCCTTTTCTTAACCAACATCGGCACACTTATCATTGAGACCAGACCCTCTTTTTTAGCCAGATCTTTTTCTTTATACTGATTATTCTCTAAAACATCAGCGATTACGATTGTTTTTTTATCTTTAGCGACCATTCCGACGATACCTTCGCCGAGCTTTATACTTCGCTCTTTTAGATATTCCTTACTCATCGCCTGAGTGGCCCGAATTCGTAACTCTTTAGTTTTATGGTCAAGCAGCCAAAGAGCGCAGATTTTAGCTTTCATGACATTGGCAGTTAAAGTAACGATAAGCTTAAGCATATCCTCTAAATAGATATCGCTGGTTATGGCGTTACTTATTTTACCTAAAGCGTCGATATAAGATTTGTACGAAGTTTTTGACATAGTCGACATTTTAACAAACTTTTCAACGAAAGCAAATAAAAATTACCAAAGATAAATTAAAGATTTTTTACTAGAACATCGATAAACAGGCGCCAAAAATCAATAACGGCCCAAAAAGAGAAGCCAACATACCAATCGCAAAGTAACGGCGGCCTTTTTTAAAATAGTATATAACGCAAATAACCAGGATACTAATGGTCAGAAAAAAAAGAAGAAAATCGGAGTATCGGCTGAGTATGCCGCCAATAATAACGTAGCCCATCAAAACCAGAAAAGCTATCGCTATCGCGTTAAAAAAACCAAGCCAAAAATCCTTGATAATTTTTTTCTTATCAGCATAGAGATCATTCATATAAACTGCTCATTTTTCCCGCAAAATCGTCTAAATGTAATC
>JAQTSA010000121.1 GCA_028711575.1 Candidatus Omnitrophota bacterium
ATCCTTTTATCGTGGCAGTTGACAATTTTTTAATCGGTACTTTCGCTCAGAGTAAAGTAAATAACAAAAAGAGTGCGGTTAGAGATATTAAAAAGATGTCAAAGGCAATTAAACGGCTGAAAGGATCCCAGCTTCAAGATAAAGGCGTTGAGATAGCGAAAAAATATATTAGTATTGGAGATTGGGATAAGGCTTTAACTTTTTTGAAACAAGCAGTGAATGTTTCTCCGGAATCTAAGCAAGGCCAAATAGCTAAAATGTATATGGCTATGGTGTATAAGCAAAAAGGCCAGTGGGATGAGGCTGGGGTTCTTTTTAAAGAAATTAAGGATAAGCTGCCAAAAGATCTGGCTGTTTTCTCCGGGTATCAGCAGGGAGATTCTCTTTATCGTTCTGGCAACGTTTCTGAAGCTTTAGCGGTTTTTGAAGAAACGTTTGAGGAAAATGCTCTTGTAGAGAGTGGGCAAATAGCTCAATTACGGGCAGGTTATATTTACCTGTATAATATTGGAGATGGCCGAGGCGCTAATAAGGCCTTTATGAAGCTTAACTCCAGAGTTCGGGAAAATCGTTTTAATCGGTTGGTCGATGAATTAAAGCTTCCTTTAGCAGCTGAAAAAGAAATGCAGTCCGGTTTCGTATTTTTGGAGGAGGGGTATCTGCTTTCGGGAGAAGGGAAAGCGATTGAGGCTCAAATAAAATATCGCCAAGCCTTAAAAAAATTTGAAGAAGCGCGAAGTCTTTGCCCGGTGTTTCGTAATCCGCAGGTTGTTCAAAGTATAGCAGATAAATATCGTCAAACCGGATTTGATCTTTTGGAGCAAGGCTTTTATTTTGCTCAAGATAAAAAAGAAAAAGAGGCTGTTGATAAATATCTTGAATCTCTTGAGCAATTTAAAAAAGCAACTGAATTCTATTCAAAAGATCCTTTATCTTTTAGTGGTAAGGGTTTAGCAATGTACTTTTTAGGAGAAGATATCAAGGCAATTGAAGATGGCCGGCGGGCCAAAGAGTTGGCGCCGAAAAGCGTAATAGCGTTAACTAATGCCGGTTATGTGTATTATCGCCTAGGGATGCTAAGCGAGGCAATTAATGAGTATTCTTCGGCAGCGGCGATTATGCCGGAATCGGCTTTGATACAGTATAATTTAGGTACCCTTCATATTAAGACTGACCAAATCAATAAGGCGGCGAGTTATTTCCGCCAGGTTATTAAATTAAAACCGGAACAGCCTTTTGCGCATAATAATCTTGGATATATTTACTGGCTTAAAGGGTCGTATCGGGAAGCGAAAAATCATTTTGAAACAGCAATTGGACTGAAACCGGATTATGTTGACCCTCATTATAACTTAGGTGTCGTCTTTTTTTTGTTAAAGCAGTATGAAGAAGCGAAAGAAGAGTTCTTAAAGGTTAACGAACTTGTTCCCCGTTACAGAGGTACAGAAGTTTATTTAAAGGAAATTGATAAGAAAATATCTTCTTGGAATTGACACTGCTGATTATTGTAGTAAACTAAAAATCGAGGAGATTCGACCTATAATCGAAAATATGAGCAGAAAACAAAACGGTAAAAAAGTTTCTTTAAAAAGAGACGAACAACGAAGATATATTCGCCTGAAAACTCATCATTTGCTTAAATATCGTATTATTCGGGATGAGACTGAAATTATTTCTTTTTCAAGGAATATTAGCGCCGGAGGGGTTTTGTTTTTTATTCGCCAGGATTTGCCGCTTAATTGTGTCATTGACCTAAAAATAAATTTTCCTTTTTATCCTGAACCAGTAACTGTTATTGCTAAAATAGTCAGAAAAAATTATTCGAAAGTTAAGGGTGGCTATGAAATGGGCGCGGAATTTATAAACATTGAAGATGGTGTTCAAGATTTCCTAAACCAAAAAATAGCTGGGGTAAAGGTGCTAACAAACAAGAAAAGAGCGGCCAAGAGAAGAAAACAAGAGATTGTATTTTTGATTTTTTTCCTTTTAATTCTTTTGGGTATTCTTATATATAAGTTTAGCATCTATCAGATAATTTTTTCGTTTATACCGGGCAAATAACGTCCTTTGCTTAAAAGGTAAAAAGGCTAAGGGCTTAGAAAATAAAGTGTTAAAAATAAAGCAACTGTCGTTTTATCTTTTTGCGGTATTGTTGTTATCTTTTCCCTGTTACGGAGAAGTTAACCGCAAAGATGTTATTTCTTACAATCTTGATTACTATGACATACAAGAGGAATCCCGAAAAGAAACTATTATTCAAAAAGAAACAAGAACAGTTTTAAAGCAGGAAAAAGATTCTGAAAACAAAGAGCGACGACGTAAAATTAAAGATTTTTTAAAAAAAATTGAGGAAAACACTATTATTCGAGTTACCGGTTACGGAACTTTTAATGACAATGTTTATAACACGCATAGCAACCCAGAGGCTGATTTCATTACCGGATTAGATATCGGTTTTAGTTATCGGCCAGATTGGATCTGGGAAAAGGGACACACGGTTTTAGACTTTAATTTTGAAGGCGGTCCAAGAGTTAGCCTTGGTAACAGTGGATCCGATAGTGGAGCTAATATCATGTTTGAAGGGTCTTTATCTCATACTCGGGGTAAATACAAAGGTGAAATTGTCGCTGGAATAGAGAGCGATTCTTCTCCGGCAACGAGTTATACTAGAGGTGGCGCTGCTGAGAATGTAGATTCGTTAGAATCTGTTTATGGCGGCGGATTTTACGCTGATTGGGAATATTTACCTTTTGATTTGGAGTATAGATATTATACTAAAACTTTTGAGTCATCAGAAAGTACCGGCGATTCTGAACGGTCGTCTTTATCTTTTACCGAATATTTACGAATATTTTCGAAAATGAAAGTTTTACTCAATTATAAATATGAAGAGGAAATGTATCCCAGTAATTCGGCAAAAGACGCTTCAACTCATGGCCTTGCCTTTGGAGTGACTGGTAATCTTTCTCCTAAAGTGGAAGGAACGATTAAGGTTGGAGCCAAAACAAGAGAAAAAGCCAATGGAACTGAAGCCGATGGGAGTACAGTTGATGTAAAATTGTTATATCTGTTTACTGAAAACCTTTATTATGATTTGAAGTTGTCCAAAGATGTTACTCCTTCTGATTATTTCGATGAAGATTATAATCAAACCAATAGCTTTAGCTTAAATTGTACCTATTTACCTCCATTTAGTGAACGGCTTAAATTTACGGGAAAGGTGTCCTTTGCTGATTCTGAGGCCAGCTCTAATATAACATCGCAAACTTATTCTTTTGGTTTGGGGTCGGAATATGCTATGAAGCGGTGGCTTAAAGTCATTGCTGAATATGCCTTTACCAAGAAAGAGTCTGATGATGAACTGTCATCTTACACAAATAATATTTTAAGTTTACGTTTAGTAAGGGAGTTTTAATCTAATGAGCATAGCGAGGACAAAAATATTATTGATTTTCTCTGTTTCGGCCGGAGTTTTTTTTAGTTGTTTTTATGGCTTTGCCCAAGATAAAGCCTTGACAATAAAACCGGGCGATACGGTTTATCTGACGGTTGATAAAAACCCCGGATTGAATAAGCCGTTGCTTGTCTCTCCGGAAAGTACGGTCGAATATCCTTTAATTGGTTCAATTGATGTCCGAGGGTTTACGACTGTTGACCTTGCTCAAGAATTTAAGAAATTATTTAAAAGTTACTATTTTTTAGAAACCGGTGTTTTTGTCTCTTACTCTGAAACTGAGAATGAAAACAGAAACACAGAGGAGAAAAATGTTACGGTTGCGAATGTTTCTGATAAATATGAGAATAGAGGCGGTGTTTATACGATTAGCCCTTACGATACGATTCGTATTTCGGTTTATGGAGAAGAAGATTTAGAAAAAGTGCTAGAGGTTTCTGCCGAAGGTACTGTTCGTTATGCCCTTTTGGGAAAAATTCAGGTTGCCGGCCTTACTGGTGAAGAAGTTGCCAAAAAGATAAGCGATATGCTTGCTCAGGGGTATTTAACTAATCCTCAGGTCAGCGTGGCGATTGAGCAGTACAGTAAAATTTCTGTGTTAGGCTCGGTCAATGAACCGGGCAGTTATGAGTTAAGGGGTGCTTTGACTTTAGTTGATGCTTTAGTTTTAGCCGGAGGGCCTAAAGAGGATGCTAATTTACACAAGATAAAAATTATCAGGCATGATGCTGAAGGGAAAGGGTTAGTCGTTGATATTGACGAGGAAGGCCGCCAGTTTTATTTAAAGCCTTTGGACAAAATACTTGTCGAGGAGTATGGCCAGATTTATGTTGTTGGTGCAGTTAAAGAACCGGGTGTTTTTATGCTGGAGACCAGTGCTTTAACTGCCTTGGATGCAATAGTTTTTCTTGCTAAAGGGCCGTTGGAAAATGCTAATCTTAGTAAAGTTAAAGTAATTAGGGATAATGCAAGCGGGAAAAAAGAATTTATATTGGATGTAAACGCCGATCCCAATGGATTTTTTATTACTGAAGGTGATAGAATTTCGGTCAGTGAGTATAAAGACATTTCTATTTTTGGTCAAGTTGAAACTCCCGGTAATTATCCATATTCCAAAGGGCTGACAGCCGTTGAAGCAATCAGTTTGGCCGGTGGTTTTACTGAAGTCGCGAGTACGAACGGAGTAAAAATTTTGAAACAAAAGGGAAATAAAAAAGAAGTGATAAAAGTTCCGGTAGGCTATATTTTAAAAACCGGAGATAAAAGTCGTGATGTAATATTAGAAGAAGGGGATACTGTTGTTGTCGCTGAAAGTTGGTTTTAATCAAGGATAATTATGATACCGGCGCCGGAACTTAGAGAGCTAACAATTAAAGATTACTGGGCAATAATCATCAGGCATATCTGGGTTATTTTGACTTTTTTAATTGTTATTCCTCTGGGTGTTGGGTTATATTCTTTTAACTCTGTCAAAGTTTATAGAACTCAAGTTAAAATGCTGATTAGGGCTGATAATCCTTCTAATCGCGGCCAGCGGAATCAGGAATATATGATGTACCGGGAAGGAATTTCAATAGATGAGTATATCAGTATATTGCGTTCACCGAAGGTTGCCGGTGCGGTTATTAAGACTTTGAAATTGGCTGGAGATCGAGAATTCCTTGGAGTTGATGATCCGGCAAAAAAAATTTTAAATATGATAAGCGTTAAAACGGAAGAAGGAAGTAACATAGTTTTTCTTTCGGTCGAAGGAGCCGATCCTTTAAAAATAACCAATATCGCAAATACTTGGGCTGATGAGTTTATTAAAGAAGATATTTCTAAAAAATCAGGCAGCGCGACAAAAGGAGCCAGCCTGATTAAAGAACAACTTGATGAGTCCTTAAGGCGTCTTCAAGAAGCAGAAAAAGAAATGAACGCCTTTATCAGGAAAAATAGAATTGTGACGATTCCTGAAGCCGGAGAAGAAAAAGAAAGATTGTTGGATATTTTAAAGCAGGAAAAAGCTCAAATTGAAACAAAAATCCTTGATGCTTCCGGCCGTTACGGCGACAAGCATCCAATTATTATTTCTTTGCAGTCACAGTTAGAAGCGACAGACATTAAGTTAAAA
Source organism: Candidatus Omnitrophota bacterium (assembly GCA_028711575.1). Classification (GTDB taxonomy): domain Bacteria; phylum Omnitrophota; class Gorgyraeia; order Duberdicusellales; family 4484-171; genus JAQTSA01. Next base: position 5,568 of record JAQTSA010000121.1, read on the forward strand.
CAGGAAACTGATGATTTGTTCTCTTTACAGGAAAAATCGCTGGATTATAGAATCCTAAAAAGGAAATTAGAAACTGAACGAACTCTGTATGAAAGTTTTTTAAATCGGATTAAAGATTTAGAAATGTCACGGGAAATGGTGATTTCAAATGTTCAGGTTATTGATGATGCCGAGCTGCCGATAAGGCCGATAAAGCCTAACCCGGTTCAGGATATAACAAAAGCTATTATTTTGGGGTTATTTTTAGGTGTGGGGTTAAGCTTTTTTCTTGAGTATCTTG
>JAQTSA010000122.1 GCA_028711575.1 Candidatus Omnitrophota bacterium
AAATAAATGAAGTGGTGAAAAGACAGTATGAGATAGGTGAAAATTTCCTAACTAAGAGCTCTAAAGGATGGTTAGGTGTTTCGGTTTATGATTTTGTGAATCACCCTTCAATCGAAATATTTAAAAAGATTGTCGATAAAGTCCCTTATTCACCTTATGCCTCGTCGGCTCAGTATAAGCTAGGAGTCCTTTATGTGAAATTGGGCCGTTTTGACGATGCTGTTGATGAATTTCAAAAGGTTATAGATAATTATCCTGATACTGAATGGGCCGCTCCGGCGCGATATCAGTTAGCGATTGCTACTTCTAAATCGTCGTACGGTAATCAATATGATTCCACAGCTCTTGATGAAGCAAGAAAGCGCCTAGAAGAGTTTATCGAGTTGCACCCTGATGCCGATATTTCTTTAGATGCCAGTAAACAGCTTGATTCAATGCGTCAGAGAGAGGCTGCTAAGAATTTTGAGACAGCTGAGTTTTATGAGAAACAGCTTAAATTTGAGGCGGCTATCCTGTATTATCAGATTGTGGTGTCAGATTATAAGGATAGTCTCCTTTTTGATAGCGCTTCTAAAAGTATAAGCGAAATTAATTTTTTACTAAAACAGGGCCTTTCACCAAAAGAGATTTTTCGGCGGAGGAAGAAAAGCTTGGTTGAAAGCAATGTTTTAAAAGAAAAAGTAAAGGAACTTAAATAATGCTTTTTCGTAAAACAAAAAAATTGGTTATAATTTTTTCTCTTTTATTTTTTGGTTGCGGATATAGAACGACCGCTGTCCTTTATAGCGAAACCGGAATTATTGTCACTCCGGTTGTAAATGAGATTGATATTACCGCTGATAACCGGAGTTATGGTGATTACCGGACTTTTCCTATTCTACTTGAAAAGCGGTTGACCAATGAACTTATTTCGAAATTTAATATTGATGGCAGTTTGAAAGTAGTGAATTTCTCTAAAAATGCTCTAAAAATTGATTGTGTTATTAAAGATTACACTAAAGATTCTTTGCGTTATAGTGATAATGACGACGTTGAGGAACAGCGGCTGCGTCTTAAAGTGAGAATGACTCTTCTAAATTCTTCCGATGAAGTCCTTCAGGATAAAATCGTTGAGGGAGAAACTACTTATTATATCTCCGGCTCTAACAGCAAAAGCGAATCGTCTGCCCAGAGCGATCTTATTGATGACACAGCACGAAGGTTGCTAGAGGCTGTTGTCGAATCATGGTAGAAAACAAAAAAATATTTTATGTGGTGGGTAACGATCCTTTATCCCGGAAGGATTCTGTCGATAAGTTGTGTGCTGGCATTTTGTCTGAAAAGTCTAAATCGATTAATATCGTTAATCTTTACTGTGACCAGATTGAAATGCCGAAGCTCAAAGAGGTTTTGCTTACTTTCTCTTTTGACGGGGCAAAAATTGTAATTTTCAAAAATGTCGATAAACTGAAAACTCCGATTAAAAAGGTTTTAGATGATGATTTTGATAAAATAATAGATGTAAATTATATAATAGTTGAGATTGATAAAGATTACGCGGAGTTAAACAGAGATAAAAAATTACTTGCTGACTTGTTCTTTAAAAAGGTTTTTACCCTGGGCAAGGGATTTAAGGCTTCTTCATCAAAAGATATTTCGGTTTCTCTTGATGATTTTAAGCAGTCTTTACGCGGCAATGATTGGGGCCGATCTTTATTTGTTTTGGATAAACTTTTTGATGAAACGAGCAAGTCCTATGATATTGGTCCTCAGATCCTTGGTATCTTAAACTATAAATTTGCTTATTCTAAGAACCGCGAGAAAAAGAAACAGTATTTTTCTTACCTTTGGGAAGCTGACCGGGCAATAAAAGAAAAGGGATTGAATAGCCGGCTAGTTGTTGAAAGGCTTATTGTTAAGCTTTTTTCTTGCTAGTTTCGGTTTTTTCTTGAGACTTATTGACAAGAGTAGCAAGCAGGCTCTTCTTTTTGGTTGCTTTATTCGGATGAATTATTTTTTTAGAAGCCGCTTTATCTAATGTTTTATATATGTTATTTAAGTCAGAGCGTAACTCGTTGATATCTTTAGTCTCAATTGATTTTTTGAACTTTTTTACGGTTGATTTCAGGTTTTGTTTTACAATAAGATTACGAGCTTTACGTTTTTTTACTTTTTTTAACTCGGTTTTGGCACATTTTCTTTGAGGCATAGTATCTCCTTTTTAGGAAGGATTGTATAAGAATTAACCTTTGATGTCAAGGAAAATTTCTTTGTTATTGATGACCGAATAACCCTTTTTATCTTTAAATATCTCTGTTTTCCGATATACTATAGGGCGATTGGCAGAAACAGTATATTATTGGTTTTTCAGAGATTCGATAATGTTTAAAAAAATAATCAAAAATACTTCTATCGTCAGCGCGGCTGTCTTTATTTCTCGGGTTCTTGGTCTTATCCGTGACGTTTTAATCGCCCAATTCTTCGGTACTTCGGCCTTATTGGAAGCCTTTTTAGTCGCTTTTAGGCTGCCAAACTTGTTTCGAAGTGTTTTTGCTGAAGGGTTTTCCGATTCGGTCGCGACTCCGGTTCTTTCGGAATATGCTAATGACCGGAAACGGCTTTTTCTTTTAAACAACCATCTTTTAAGTATTTTTTCTATAATTCTTATTGTTTTTTCGATTTTTGGAGTTATATTCAGCAAATATCTTGTTGCCCTTATAGCTCCTGGATTTTTAGGCGATGCTTATAAATTTCAGGCCGCGGTTTTTTTTACGAAAGTCACCTTCTTTTACCTTTTTTTAATAGGAATATCTTCGATATGTGTTTCGACTCTTTATGTCCTGAAAAAATTCTTTGCAGCATCAATAATTCCGGCGTTTCTAAACGTATCATTTATAATTGGGATTTTGGTTTTTAACAAGTATCTTCATAATTATATCCTGGTTATTTGTGTTATAGTCGCCGGAATAATTCAGGTTATGGTTTCTTTTCTGGTGTTAAGACAGGCCGGTCTGAAGTTTAGTTTTAATTTAAAACAAGCGCTGGCTGATAAAGTTATCGCCCGGATGTTTAAGTTGTTTATTCCTAGAGTTTGGGCCAGCATTGTTTATCATCTCAGCGTTTTTATCGATACGATATTTTCTTCATTAAGCGCTATCGTCGGAACAGGCGCCTTAGCCGCGGTCTATTATGCTAATCGGTTTATTTTGCTGCCGGTAGCCCTTATCGCTATACCAATTTCTCGGGTAGCTGTTGTTGATCTGTCGTTTTATCATAAGAATAATAACATGGAGGAATTTAAAAAGCTTTTTGTTTTCTCTTTCCAGAATATTGTTTTTTTTGTAGTGCCGATAACTGTGTTTTTTATTTTTATGCATCAAGCGGTAATCGATGTCGTTTATAGAAGAGGCGCCTTTGATCTTTCATCTTTTATGATGACTTCATCGGTTTTATTATTCTATTCACTGGGCTTGTTCTTTTTTTGCGCGATTAAACTTATGGTAAATTCATTTTACGCGATGAAAAATACAGTTATACCGGCAAAAACGGCAACAGCCGCTCTGATTGTAAATGTTATCTTAAGTGCAATTCTAATGTATCCTTTAAAGATTGGCGGGGTAGCTTTGGGCAGTAGTATCGCTGCTGGGCTTAATTTTTTGTTGCTTTACCGATTATTCATCCGGGAAGTTGGGGTGATTGATTGGCAGGATACCGGATGTCAATTCCTGAAAATACTTTTCTTAAGCTTAATTGCTTCCTTATTTTCAAGATTAGCCTGGGATAATTTGGTTTTTTGCCGGTATATAAAAATGTCGTTAATTCTTGTTTTTTACGTAATGATTATTGTCGCCGGAGGGTATCTTTTTCATCTAAAACAGGTTCGATATATAAACAAATGGCTGAGATTAAGATTCAGGAACTAATAAATAAACTACCTTTGTCTTCGGGTGTTTATATCTTTAAAGCTCAAACAGGCAGTGTCCTTTATGTGGGTAAGGCTATTTCTATCCGCTCTAGAGTTAGGAATCACTTTTCATCTCAGTCAGCAAAGAAAGATTTATTTTTATCTTTGGTTGAGGAAATTGATTATATAACTTGTGAGAGCGAGGAACAGGCTTTGATTCTGGAAGCGGCTTTAATAAAGGAAAAAAAACCTAAATATAATATTGCCTTAAGAGATGACAAAAGTTATCCTTACATTGAAATAACTCAAGAAGCTTTTCCCCGAGTTAAGATTACTCGTACCGATAAGATCTCAGGAAAAGAATTGATCGGGCCTTATCCTAAAGTTAAAGTGCTTAAAGCTTCTTTAAGCTTAATTAGAGAGGTATTCCCTTTTTGCTCTTGTCTTAAGCGTCCTAAGCGGCCTTGTTTGTATTATCATATAAAGCTTTGTCCTGGTCCTTGTGTCGCAGGCCTCAGTAAAGACAGTTATCAGGAAAATATATTAAATATTAAAAAAATTTTTAAAGGACAAAGACAGCAGTTAATTAGAGATCTGAAAAACAAAATGAATAAATTATCCCGGGAAATGAAATTTGAAGAAGCGGCTTTATTGCGGGATAAGCTGGTAGCGATAGAAAATCTCTATAACGGCAAAAAAAGTGTCCATTTTTTAATGGCTTTAAAACGAAAACTTAATCTTAAGTCGTTACCGCTTCATGTCGAAGCGATCGATATATCGTGTCTGGCCGGAGATTTTGCTACTGGGTCGGTAGTTGTTTTTAGAGACGGCCTAAGTGACAAATCGGCTTATCGGCGGTATAAAATAAAAACAGTTAAGGGTATTGATGATTACGCTATGGTTTCGGAAATTGTAAGAAGGCGGTACAGCCGGCTAAGCCGGGAAAAAAACTCTTTTCCCGATCTTTTGATTATTGATGGCGGGTTAGGCCAGCTTACGGCTGCTTGCCAGGAATTAGAAAAGTTAGGCCTTAAAGTACCGGTAATTTCTATTGCCAAAAAAAATGAAGAATTGTGGCTGCCACAAAAATCGAAGCCTTTGGTTTTGTCAAAATCTAGTCCCGAACTGCAATTTGTTCAAAGAGTAAGGGATGAGGCGCATCGTTTTGCTAAAAGTTATCATAAATTGTTGAGAGCTAAGCAATATATCAAGGATTGATTATCAGGTTGAGAGAGCATAATAAAGTTATTTTTACTTCTTTTCGGTTGGTTTTTTTGATTTTGGGTAATAGTTTTCTTTAACCGTTATTTGGGCTGCGGCGATGACCAAGTTTCAAAAAGAAGTTTTAAGGGCGGTTTCTAAAATTCCAATAGGTCAAGTTAGAAGCTATAAATGGGTAGCTGAAAAAATAGGCCGGCCCCGGGCTTATCGGGCTGTAGCCAATGCTTTAGCTAAAAATCCTTATCCGTTCATGATACCCTGTCATCGGGTGGTCAAATCGTCAAAGGCGATCGGGGGCTATTCTTTGGGGCCGGATTTAAAAGAAAGATTAATAAAATTAGAGAAAAAAATCAAAGATATGATACAATAAATATGGTTTTTGTCCTTTTTTAGAGCGGGGTTAATGATTTTTTAAGTTTTAGGAGGTAGGGATGAGGATTGACGCGTTGCTGGATAAAATGATCGAAAGAGATATATCTGACTTGTTTATTCGAATTAATAGCCAAGTCCGAGGGCGGATAAATACCGAAGTTGAGCAGGTTACGGATGAGATTTTGAGTCACGATGATGTTATCCATCTGATCAAACAGATGGCTAAAGACGAAGAGCAGACTAAATTACAGAAGAATAAGGCTTGTGAATTTACTTATTGGTACAAAGATTTTTGGCGGTTTCGGGTTGGAGTTTTTTATCAGAGGAATACTCCGGCCTTGGTTATAAGAAAAAT
>JAQTSA010000123.1 GCA_028711575.1 Candidatus Omnitrophota bacterium
TTGCCCGGAGCCGTTCTTTTAGGGAAGAGGTTTTTTTCTCAAAAGCCTGTATTAATTTGTCGCTTGAAAAATTGAAGGTAAAGTAGATCTTGTTTTCTTTGTTTTCTGAAATTATTGGTAAATACTTAGTTATCAGCGGGGACTTTGTAAGGATGGTGTAGGCAACATTATTTTTATTTAAGATGCGGATTATTTGTTCGGTTATTCGATATTTTTCTTCGATATATTGAAAACATTCGGTTGTTGAACCAAGCAGTACCCGTTTAGGCCTTTTATACCGAAGTTCTTTTTCCAGGATCTGGGGAGAATTTACTTTTATTCCGATTTGAGTCGCGAAAGAATTTTTGTTTATATTTTTGTTCGATTGGCCGTAACAGTAAAGGCAGCCAAATTCGCATCCCCGGTAAGGGTTAATGACATAATCGCTTAAAGTTATTTGAGTTTTTGATAGAACCTTTTCTGTTTTTATTAGTTTTATCTGCATTTTTTAATAGGTTAGGTTATTAATGAAACTGCTTGTATACTTTATTCGTTCAGCTTGAATCATTTCCAAAGTTTTTTCTACTCTTTGTTTCCCCTGGGTGTTAGGGTAACTTCGATTTGGGTAGTGTCCTAAGTAATCAACGAATGGGTTTATCTGAGCTATCTTCGGAATTAAATTCCTGCTGGTTTTTAGAAAATCATAAGTTTCCTTGAAATCAGTTTCGCTTTCTTTTGGGTATCCGATAATTAAACTTATTTCAAACTGAAGCCCGGCCTGTTTAAGGGTTGAGAGGAAACTTATCGCGGTATTTTTTGAGTAACCTTTGTTCATAGCTTTTAGGGTATTGTCAGAGACGCTTTCCAGGCCGATGAACAGGTTAACGCATCCGCTCATTCTTATCAGTTTGGCTAAAGAGAGGGAAAACCCTTTTTTTATTCTCATTTGGGCTTGCCAGGTTATATTTAGTTTCCTGGAAATGACTAAGCGGCAAAAGGTTTCAAGCCAGAGGTCATCGTAATTAATTAATGAATCACAAAAAACAAAATTAGTGACTTTGTTTTGTTTTTTTAGATGAATTATTTGTTCGGTTATGTATTGCGGCGAATGGCAGCGTAATTTTTTGTAAAGCAGGCGTTCGGAACAAAAATTACAGCGATAAGGGCATCCTCGGGAAGAAAGAAGGGGCGCGCAATTATAGGTTGCGCCCGGGTTTAAAGATGAAAGATCGTAGAAGGGGAGAGTGTCAAGATCTTCTATTTCATCGAAACGTGTTATCCTTTCGGCCCGGCCGGCAGTTATATTGTCCAGAGCTATTTCCCCCTCACCGACAACCCAGTAATCGGTTTTTGGGATCTGATTTTGTAAATCAAGAAAAAGAGTTTGAGGCCCTCCGAAAATTATTTTTTTTTCGGGATAGGTCCTTTTAATTTCATCGGCAAGAGCGAAAGAAAAAGCTGAGTTGCGTTTAAGGATTGAAAATCCGATGAAGGCGTAGGGCTTAAGTGAGTTTATGAAATTTTTTAAAAAAGGGTTGTGGTTTTTTTTTAAGTTAGAGAAGATATTATTTTCAAAGTCTTTGTTAAGTTTTAGCCAATCCTTTTTTGAGTTTGAAGTTAGGTTAAAAATTTCAATGTTTAAATCGATGAGTTTTGTTTTTTTTCCTTTCGATGCAAGGTAACGCTCAAGGAATATCAGCGAAAGCGGCGGTGGGTTTAGCCAGGACGCCGGACAATTTATTATAGCGATAGATTCTTCCATTTGATTTTTTTGAAAAATTTAATTTAAGCCGGTAATTGCTTTTGTTATTGTAACTAATATAATAGGTGTTGTGTTAAAACTGTAAAGAAAAAATAATTTTTAAAATTAACCTAAGTCGAATTTTTTTAAAAAAACAGGGTTGTTAATGCCGTCACTTTATGTCCATATTCCTTTTTGCCGAAAAAAATGCTTTTATTGCGATTTCTATAGCCTTAGTTATAACCCTGATTTAGCTTCCCGATATATTGACTGTTTATGCCGTCAAATTATGAGTCAAAACAGGCCTTTTTCTACGGTTTATATCGGAGGAGGTACGCCCAGCGTTTTGTCGATTGGCAGTTTGAAAAAACTTATTCGGCCGATATCCCGGGTTATTGCTAAAGACGCTGAGTTTACAGTAGAAGTTAATCCGGAGAGCGCTTCTGTTTCGAAACTATCTTGTCTCTATGACCAAGGCGTAAGCCGGCTTAGTGTTGGGCTTCAGTCGGTGTATGACGTTAAACTAAAAAAACTCGGACGGCTTAATACATATCTTGAGTCTAAAACCCTGATTAAGAATGCCGGGAAAATCGGGTTTAAGCATATCAGTCTTGATTTGATATACGGCTTATGGGGTGAGCGGCTGAAAGATTGGGAAGTTGAGCTGAAAACCGCAATTGAGATTGGTGCTGACCATCTTTCACTCTATTCTTTGACTTATGAACCGAAAACAGAGCTTTATCAGCGATATAAACGAGGTGAAATTGTACCGATAAAAGAGTCTTTATCGGCTAAAATGTATAAGATGGGAGTTAAGATCTTGGCAGAGCATGGATTTAAGCGTTACGAAGTATCGAATTTTGCTAGATTCGGCGCGGAGTGCCGGCACAATATTAATTATTGGGACAATAATGATTATTTAGGGCTTGGCCCATCAGCTGTTTCCTATATTGATGGTGTTCGTTTTAAGAATGTTGATGATCTTTTCCAGTATATTGACCGGGTTTTAAGTGCCAGTAAAACTTTTTTGACTGAGGAAAGCCTTAAATCCTTGCCGCGGGCAAAAGAAACCGCGGCGATAAAGATCCGTACGGCTAAAGGTATAGATTTTAAATGGTTCTATGATAAAACCGGCTACGATTTTTTAAAACTTAAAGCCGATGAGCTGATCAATCTTAAAAAGGATAAGCTTATAAAATATCGCTTTAAAAAAGGCGATTGGACCGGTATCTGTCTGACTGATTTAGGGTTTTTGTTTGCTGATACGGTTTCTTCAGCTTTACTATGATTTTTCCCGGTTAAGAGGCATAGCCTACGGCATAGCCTACGGCATAGCCTACGGCATAGCCTACGGCATAGCCTACGGCATAGCCTACGGCATAGCCTACGGCATAGCCTACGGCATAGCCTACGGCATTAGCCTACGGCCTTTTTGTTGTGGCTTTTTTATGGGAAAATGATATAATTGGTTTTGATTTTGGGGCTGGCATATTCTTTTAATAATATTTATTCCAAAAAAACAAGTTAAATTTTTTGAGGTGAGCGATGAAAGCGGATAAAAATGATTTAAAAAAAATAATATCTAAGTTTAAGGGTAAAAAGATCTTAGTTGTCGGAGACCTTATACTGGACCATTACATCTTTGGCGCGGTTGACAGGGTTTCTCCCGAAGCGCCGGTTCCAGTTGTTTGGGCTAATCGTGAAGAGTTTGTCTGCGGCGGCGCGGCTAACGTAGGTTTAAACTTAGTGGCTTTGGGGGCTGAAGTTAGTTTGTGCGGTGCTCTGGGCAAAGATCATTATGGTACGGTACTTCTAAACCATATTGAAAAGAGAGGAATTGATTCCAGTCTGGTGATAAGAGATGACCAGCGGCCAACTACTCTTAAAACCCGTATTATCGCTCATCATCAGCAAGTTGTAAGAGTTGACTGGGAATCGGTGGAAATGCTTTCTTTGGGAGTTAATCAGAAAATTCTTCAAAAAATTAAAAAGAACATCGACCGGTTTGATGCCGTGATCATTGAAGATTATGGTAAAGGCGTCATTAACCCGAATCTTTGTCAAAGTTTGGTTGAGCTATGCCGAAACAAGGACAAAATTATAACCGTCGATCCGAAAGAGGAAAATCTCGATTTTTACGAAGATGTTACGGCCTTGACTCCAAATTTGAAGGAAGCTCAAGTCGCGGCTAACATGCGGGTTAAAAATAAAAACGAGCTGCCTCTATTGGGAGAAATGATTATGCAGCGGCTGAATCCCAGCGCTCTTTTAGTTACTTTAGGTGAAGATGGTATGATGCTTTTTTATAAAGGTAAAAATTACCACATTCCGTCCCATGCCCAAGAAGTCTTTGATGTAACTGGTGCCGGCGATACTGTTATCGCGGCATTTACTTTGGCTTTAAGTTCCGGTGCTTCTTATTATCAGGCGGCCTATATAGCCAATTTGTCAGCGAGCGTTGTTGTCGGTAAGTTAGGCGCGGCGACTACTGATAAAGAAGAACTTTTCAAGTTAATTGGTAATTCTAAAAAATGAGAGCACTTAACTTTATCCGAGGACAGCTATGAAAGTTGTGGGTGTTATACCGGCGCGATATAATTCCAAAAGGCTTCCTTTTAAGCTGTTGCGTAACATCTGCGGTAAACCTTTAATCCAGTGGACCTGGGAGAACGCTAAATCGGCGAAACTTATTGATGATTTAATCATCGCCTGTGATGATGAAAAAATAAGAAAGGCCGCTGAATCGTTTGGCGCCAAAGTAGTTCTTACCTCGCCGGACCATGCCTGTGGAACTGACCGGATTACCGAAACCGTAACCGAGATTGATGTTGAAACAGTTATCAATATCCAGGCCGATGAACCGCTGATACATCCGGCAGTGATTGATATTCTAGCTCAAGAGATGACTGATGACCCAAAACTGATGATGGCCACAGTTTGCCGGAGGATAACTGATCAAGAGGAGATAAATGATCCCAATGTCGTCAAAGTCGTAAGAGATAAAGCTGGTTTTGCATTGTACTTTTCGCGTTGCCCGATACCTTATTTTCGTGAGCCGGAAGAGCCAAAGATATATTATAAGCATATGGGGATTTATGCTTATGCTAAAGATTTTTTATATACATTTAAAAATCACCCTAAGTCTTATTTAGAAAAGGCTGAGAAGCTGGAGCAGCTTAGAGCTTTGGAGTCGGGAGTAAAGATTAAAGTTATTGAAACTGAGTTCGAATCCTGCGGCGTGGATATTGAAGCTGACCTTTATAAAGTGGAACAAAAAATAAAAGAAATGGGTAAGGTCTAAGTGATGGCTAAGAAAAATAAATTTATTTTCATTGCTGGCCCGTGTGTTATCGAAAGTAAAAATCAAATCTTAGAAATCGCCGCGGCATTAAAAGAACTTTTAGACGGCTATCCCTATCGCTTTATTTTTAAAGCAAGCTTTGATAAAGCTAACCGTACGTCTATTGATTCTTTTCGCGGGCCGGGCTTGAAAAAGGGTGTTGCGATATTAGAGGAAGTTAAGAAAAAATATTCCTTAGAATTGCTGAGCGATATTCATATCCCTGAGCAAGCCGCCGCAGTTAAGGATGTCCTTGATATTATCCAAATACCGGCTTTTCTTTGCCGCCAGACTGATCTTTTAGTCGCCGCGGCCAAGACAAAGAAAACAGTAAACATAAAAAAAGCTCAGTTTTTATCGGCTGAGGATATGAAGTATCCGATCGAAAAGGTCGCAGCTTGCGGCAACAAAAACATAATCTTAACGGAACGGGGAACTGCTTTTGGCTATAATAATCTGGTTGTTGATTTTAGATCTTTTTTGATTATGCGCGAGTTTGGTTATCCGGTTATTTTTGATGTGACGCATTCTTTGCAGCGGCCTTCGGGGTGCGCGGGTATTTCCGGCGGAGATAGTCAGTTTGTGCCGGCTATGGCCCGGGCCGGTGTTGCCTTAGGGATTGACGGCCTTTTCATGGAAGTCCATCAAAACCCCAGAAAAGCCTTGTCGGATAAACATACGGTCTTTGCTTTAAAGAAACTCAAGACGTTATTAGACGATTTAGTCTGTTTGCAGCGCGCGGTTTAAGTAATGAGGAGCTGA
>JAQTSA010000124.1 GCA_028711575.1 Candidatus Omnitrophota bacterium
TATCCTCCTTGTTGAAAGGTTAGTAATTGGTAGTTACCATACCTTTTGAGGGTATGCCGTTTTTACTTATTTGTCAATTTGCGAATAATAGTTTACAGTATCTATCTTGCCAACAATTTTTTCCTTGAATTTTTTAATAAAGCGGTTATTATAGAAGTCATGTTAAACGCTTTTCGTACTAAACACGCAAAAAAAGTTTTATGGGTTTTAGCCGGAGTAATAATCCTTGTTTTTGTATTTTTCGGCGCGCCATCAATCTTTAATGATCCGTCACACCAAGTTATCGGGATGATTTCCGGATCAAAAATCCGCCGCTCAGATTTTGACCGATATTTCACAATGTCCCGCTTATTCTTTTACCCTCAGATGATTTCTGACTCAAAAATAAAGATAACTAATGAACAAATCGCGACAAAAGCCTGGGAATTTCTTGTTTTAGACAAAAAGGCTGACCTTGAGCAAATCGCCGTTACAACCGAAGATTTAGTCCAAGCGATCCAAAAAACTCCTTACTTTTTGCGCGATGGAAAGTTTGACAAAGAGTACTACTATGGATTCCTAAAGCACGGGTTACCACAGTTGGGATTGTATTTACAGCCGGCTGACTTTGAAAAATATATTCAAACGATGCTTAAAATAGAAAAGCTGGAAGATAAGTTCATTACCTCTAAGATAAATATAACCGACAGTGACCTGTTATCAGTATACAAAAAGGCGAATCAAAAAGCAATAATCACTTATATCGTGACCCCATTTGAAAAGGTAAAACCAACAATTTCAGTAAGCCAGCAAGCAATTACAGATAACTACGCTAACAACAAAGAAAAGTTTCGCGTTCCCTCTCAGGTAAAGTTCAATTACGTTACGATCGATGACAGTCACCCCGACCGGGATAAAATACTGCGGGCAACTACAAAAACGGCTCTCTTGGAAAATATATCCGAGAAGTTTTCTTTAGAAATTAAAGAGACAGGGTTTTTAACTGAAAAAGATCCAATTCCTGGTCTTGGCTGGGAACAATTAGTCACCGAAACAGCTTTTTCGCTTACACCTAACGTTATGAGTCCACCGATACAAATCCGGGGAAAAGTCGTACTTATCGAAAAGAAAGAGGTTAAAGAGTCATACATACCTGAATTACAGGAAATATTCGATTTGGTCAAAAGCGACCTGAAAGATCAACTCGCTTTAGAAAAGATCAAAGAAACCGCTCAAAAACTCCTGACTACAATAAACGAAAACAAAGTCAAATCGCTGAAAGAAGTGGCTATTGACCAGAGTTTATCTCAGCTAAAAGTAACTGAACAATTTGGATATAACGATTACATTGAAGGTCTTGGGTTAGACAAAACGGTCAGCGACCTGATTTTTTCCTTATCCAAAGGCGAAATCCACAACGAATACCTTCTCCTTCTTAAAGGAGCTTATATAATTCAGCTAACCGACTTAACCGAAGTTGACAACGACCTGTTTGAAAAAGAAAAACCCAGTTATTTTATCAACGCTTACAAACGCGACTATATCTTAAAGAAACTTTCCTTTCTAACCGCTCTTGAATCCGAACTTGACTTGAAAATACTGCTTATTCAATAAAAACAAAAGCCTGAATACAAACTAATAAATCGATCCAAAAAATATTTATTTCTTAGTCTTTAACAAAAAAAAAGTCCGGAAACAGATTCTAACCCGCTTCCGGACATTTTTTATCGTTTAAGTTTAATCTAATCTTCAACCAAAATGGCATTAACCGGACACTGTGCAGCTATATCATCAAGATTGCAGTTTTGACAGCTGTTAGCCTTTGATTTAGCGATTCCGTTATCATCCATCGAAAAACAGTCAGGACACGCATTAACACAGAGTCCACAGCCAATACAAGCATTCACATCAACAGTAACTTTTGCCATCCAGTCCTCCTTTTACTTATCATTGTCGCTGCAGCTGCAGTCCATAGTTGCTATATTCTGATAAATTTTAAATCTTCTTTTAAGATCACGTTTAGCTTGATCAAGCAGCATCGCCGCGCGCTCAGGATCAATACTCTTTAAAGCCTTAAACCTATTTTCGGAGTAAATATATTCTTCCAACTCTATCGTTGGCTCTTTACTGTCCAACTGTAGAGGATTCTTACATTCCTTGTACAAATCCGGATTAAAGCGCATAAGTACCCAGTCTCCGCAATCGACAGCTTTCTTTTGGGCTTGTCGTCCCTTAGTCATATCAATACCATGGGCAATACAATGGGTATAGGCAATAACTATTGACGGACCGTCATACTGTTCAGCTTCGATCATAGCTTTAATCGTTTGGATTGGATTTGCGCCCATAGCAACCCGGGCAACATAGATGTTGCCATAACTCATAGCTAACATAGCCAGATCTTTTTTTGGCATTGGTTTACCGGCAGCGGCAAACTTGGCAATTGCCCCCATTGGAGTAGCTTTAGACATTTGACCGCCGGTATTAGAATAAACTCCGGTGTCCAATACTAAAACGTTAATATTTTTGCCTGAAGCTAAGACATGGTCAAGACCTCCGTAACCAATATCATAAGCCCAGCCGTCGCCACCAAGAATCCATACGCTTTTTTTAACTAGATACTCGACAATTATCAAAAGATCTTTCGCTTTTAAAGAAGTGTTGGCTTCTATCATTTTCTTAAGTTTTTCAACCCGAGCCCGTTGTTCAGACAATTCGAGATGGGTGTTTTGTTTGGCTGATAATATTTCTTTAACCAATGATTGCTCGTTAGCAAAATCCGGATCCGACAACATCTCGGTTAATAAATTCTGGGCTTTTTCTGTAATCTGATCGACAGCCAAACGCATTCCAAACCCAAACTCAGCATTATCTTCAAACAATGAATTAGACCATGCCGGCCCTTTACCCTCAGAGGTAGTACAATAAGGCGTTGTAGGCAGATTGCCGCCATAAATAGATGAACATCCTGTTGCATTAGCGATAAGCGCCCGATCGCCAAAAAGCTGAGTTAACAATTTGACGTACGGTGTTTCTCCGCACCCGGCACAAGCCCCGGAAAACTCAAACAACGGTTTCATCAACTGGGCACCCTTAACCGTCGATATACTAACCGGCAAGTCCTCTATCGTCATATCCGGTATCGACAAGAAAAATTTGAAGTTATCATGTTCTTTCGCTCTAACCGAAACCTGAGGGACAAAGTTAATCGCCTTTTTACCGGTAGGTTTGTTGTCTTTATCCTTTTCAAAAGCCGGGCAGGCATCAATACAAGCTCCGCATCCTGTACAATCTTCAGGAGCAACTTGTATGGTAAAGGACTTACTCTCTAGTCCTTTACCTTTAGCGGCAACACTTTTAAAAGTTTCCGGGGGATTATTTAAAAGTTCGGACTTATAGATTTTCATTCTGATCGCTGCGTGAGGGCAGACAATCGCACATTGACCACACTGAATACAGATATCTGTTTCCCAACAAGGAATATTTACCGCGATATTTCTTTTTTCGTATTGTGATGTCGCCACCGGGAAAGTTCCGTCTATCGGAAAAGCCGACACAGCGAGTTCATCCCCCTTACCTTCAATAATCTTTGCCGTAACCTTTTTAACAAATTCCGGGGCATCATCAGCAACAACCGCCGGCCGTTTGAGAGTGCTGGTAACTTCTTTAGATACAGTTACTTCCTGTATCTCCGCAAGAGCCCGATCCACGGCGTTGCAGTTCATCTCAACTATTTTATCGCCTTTTTTAGCATAAGTTTTTCTGACCGAATCCTTAATCGCTTCAATTGCCGTCTTGGTGTCTATAACATTTGAGATGGCAAAAAAAGCTGTTTGCATAATAATATTTATTCGCGCTCCAAGGCCTAGTTCCTCGGCCAATTTATAAGCATTAATCACATAAAACTTCAATTTTTTGTCGATTATCTGTTTTTGTACTTCTTGAGGCATTTTATCCCATACTTCATCTTTTCCATAAGGGCTGGCTAAAAGAAAAGTAGCCTTATCTTCAGCTGAAGTCAACATGTCATACTTTTCAAGAAAAGAAAAATTATGACAAGCGATGAAATTAGCAGCGTTGACAAGGTAAGTACTGCGAATCGGTTTTTTCCCAAACCGGAGGTGGCTGACGGTTTGAGATCCGGCTTTTTTGGAATCATAAACAAAATAACCCTGAACAAAGTTGCCGGTTTTTTCACCGATAATCTTAATCGAGTTTTTGTTAGCACCAACTGTTCCGTCAGATCCCAACCCATAGAATATCCCTTTAAAATTAACGGAATCTTCAGCCGAGAAGGTTCTATCATATTCAAGGCTGGTTTTAGTTAAATCATCATTTATTCCGACTGTAAAATGGTTTTTAGGAACGTCTTTATTAAGATTATCAAAAACCGCCTTAACCATCGCCGGAGTAAACTCTTTCGACCCCAAACCATAACGGCCGCCTACTACTTTAGGCCAGGACTTAAACTTGCTTTTTTTAGCTTCCATCGCCTCACCAATGGCTGAGCGAACGTCTAGATATAAGGGATCGCCAATAGCGCCTGGTTCTTTTGTCCGATCCAAAACAGCTATCGATTTAACAGTTTCCGGTAAAGCGTCTACAAAGGCTGAAACATCAAACGGCCGGTATAAACGTACTTTAAGAAGACCAGTCTTTTCTCCTTGAGCATTTAAACAATCAATCGTTTCCCAAACCGTTTCCGAGGCTGAACCCATAATAACGATAACTCGCTCAGCAGATAAATCTCCGAAATATTCGAACGGCTTATAGTTTCTGCCGATCTGCTTTTGGAATCTTTTCATAACACCGCTTATAACCTCAGGAGCTTTATCATAAAAACTGTTAACTGTTTCCCTTTCTTGAAAAAAGACATCCGGATTTTGGGACGTTCCTTTAATCGCCGGATTATCCGGTGTTAAGCCTCGCTTACGATGAGCGATAACAAACTCATCTTTTATAATCGCCCGCATATCTTCAAGCGTAATCTGTTCTATCTTCTGTATTTCATGAGAGGTTCGAAAACCGTCATAAACCATCAGTAACGGAATTCGCGACTCTAAAGTCGCCGCTTGAGCAATTAAAGCCATATCCATAACTTCCTGGACACTGGAAGCGAAAAGAATGCCAAACCCGGTTGACCTGGCGGCCATAACATCCGAATGATCACAAAAAATCGATAATGCGTGAGAAGCAATCGTCCGAGCAGTTACATAAAACACAGCCGGAGTGAGTTCCCCTGATATTTTAAACATATTCGGCAGCATTAAAAGCAGTCCTTGAGATGCCGTAAAAGTCGTAGTAATGCTTCCAGCAGTCAAAGCGCCATGCACCGCGCCCGAAGCACCGCCTTCAGACTGAAGCTCGGAAACTAAAGGTACCTGCCCCCAAATATTCTTTTGACCTTGCGCAGATTTAGCATCAGCAATTTCCCCTACTCCGGAAGAAGGAGTAATTGGATAAATAGCAATAACTTCATTTGTCGCATGGGCGACATAAGCCGCGGCAGTATTTCCGTCCATCGTAACCATTTTTCGTGACATGAGTTTCTCCTATTCTAAAAAGTCCCTAATGTTTTATAGTCCTGGCGAGAAAAAATTCTACCGCCCAATCCAACTTTTTAATAATGATTTATTTTCCCCTGAAAGAAAAATATTATAACACCCTTTATGAAAAAAGCAATCACTTTGGCTCGGTTTGTCAAGCCAAAGTTAAAATGTCCCTTTTTTACCAAAGTTAAAGTGTCCCTTTTAGGCCTCTGTTAAGACTAGTTCTTCAGAAGCTTTCTGGGTTTTTAAACGAGTCTTATTT
>JAQTSA010000125.1 GCA_028711575.1 Candidatus Omnitrophota bacterium
CCAAAACTCATCTTTGCCCGTTCCGTTAGGAGAAACCACGCCAATACCGGTTATTAGAACTCGTTTCATTTAATCATTATCCGTTTTTCGGTTTCGGTTTCGTAGCTCGTTTCAGCAACAAGGTTGCCTCAATTAATTTTTAACAACGTCATAGGCTGTGTTCGACACTACTCTTTGTTATCCGATTACCTTTATTAAATTTATCCCAAGATAAAGCGAGATTATATAATTGCCTGCTTGTCTTATCATAGCTATCAATTAAGTTTTTACACAAATTGATTTCCACATAATTTGGATATAAATCTCTTACCTGCATTAAAGATACAATCGTTTCATTCGATTCAGCCAAAGCATCATCGATATATTTTTGAAAGCCTCTTTTCTGATGACGTTTAGAATATCCCTCAGCTATCAATCTAGGCACAGCTTTTGATGAACGTCTAATTTGACTCTTTAAATCAAACTCCTCTTCTTTTGGTAAGTTAGGTAATATCTCTTTAAACACCAAAATCATTGACGCATAGGAATTTTGATAAACATCCAAATCTTTAAAACTTCTTATAGGCTGACGTTTAACGTTCTCCATTCTTCATTACGAGCTACGAAGCCGCAAACTAATTAGGCCGCGTTATTTGAGGGCGTTCTCTATCGCCTCCATTAGATCTTCAGTGTCAAACGGCTTGTAAAGATAACCAGCAACTTTTAAGTCTATCGCTGACTTGTACTTTTCTTCATCAGCGTACCCAGTAATTAGAATTTCAGGAATAAGAGGTTTATCTTCTTTTTTTAAAAGAGCCCTGATCTCAATTATCGTCTCAATGCCGTCTTTCTCAGGCATCCGGATGTCACTTATTATAAGATCAAAATCAGATGACGCCACTTTCTGAATAGCTTCTTCGCCAGTATTGGCAATTACCGTGTCATAGCCTTTTTTATCAAGAAGCCTCGCTAAACTTTTTGTTATAAGCTTTTCGTCTTCAACGATAAGTATTTTTTTTGCCACAGATAACCTCCATATATTTTATCTATATATATTGAAACTTTTAGAAATTCTTTGAAATTATTAGAAACTTATTGCCGTTTGAGATTATATTTTATAACCACAAAATTTAATTTCTATAAATTTCTATCAATCTCTATTTATTTCTATAAATATCAAATTATAAAAAACTATTCTCTCGGTTTTACTCCAAATACTATCCGGGCTGAAGTAACTGTTTCGCCGTCAACTTTTGCCTCGGCAGTTACTATTCCCCCTTTTGAAAGAAGTTTCTCAGCTTTTACTTCTAACATAAGCTGGTCGCCAACTCTAACCGGACTAAAAAACTTAGCGTCAACTTTTCCTAAAAAATAATCAGGCTTTTTGCCGGCTTCAACAGGCCTTAATGCCGCGTAAAGAAGAATGCTCGCTTGAGCTAAAGCTTCAATTATAATTACTCCCGGCATAACCGGGTTGCCGGGAAAATGACCTTGAAAAAAATAATCGTTTATAGAGACCTCTTTTAAACAGGTTATAGACTTTTCTTCTTCGTTAATAGCGATAACTCTATCGACAAACAAAAACGGGTATTTTTGAGGCAGAGTATCCTGAATCTTTTGTATATCCCAAACAGCTTCCATATTATTTGCCTAAAAGCTCCTCTAACAGAAGAAAAACGTTGCCTAAAGACGTAATCGTGGGTATTTTTTCTTCAGGAATTACTACTTTAAACTTTTTTTCAATGCTCGCCACGATTTCTAAAGCCATCATGCTGTCGATACCTAAGTCATCAGTAAAGGTCGCTTCATCGGTTAACTCTTCTTCGGGGACTTCGGTAATGTCAGAAACTAAAGCTCGTACTTCTTTTTTTATGGTATCAAAATCACTCATAACACTCCTTTCTCGGCATAACTAATCATTACACCTGTTTTCATCGATGTCATCGGCATTATTTTTAGGTCACCGCGACGCTGTCAATTTAGGATAACCTTGACGAATTAACCTTTCAAAAGAATAATTCTTAAAGAATATTTCTAAATTGCCGCGATAAGAAATCTTTAATTATAAAGGTTTCTTTATACGGTTAACCCGCCATCTATTTTAACAACCTCACCGGTAATATAACCGGCACGGTCTGATGCCAAAAACAAACATAGTTCAGCGACATCTTCGGCAGCGCCAAGGCGGCCGAGGGGAATAGAAGATACTATTTGATTTCGAATATCTTCTTTTATTGACTGAACCATGTCGGTATCAATGAATCCAGGCGCGACGACATTTACCCTTATACCGTAAGGAGCGACTTCTTTTGCCAGAGATTTTGAAAAACCAATAATTCCGGCTTTTGTCGCGCTATAATTAGTTTGACGAGCAATACCAACTAACCCGCTGACCGAACTCATGTTTAGGATGCAGCCCTTTTTCTGTTTTAAAAAAGTGACTATCGCGGCGCGGGATAAGTTAAAGACACCGGTAAGATTCGTGTCTATTACCGCCTGCCAGTCGTCTTCGGTCATCATCATTAAGGCCTTATCTTTTATGATGCCGGCATTATTAATTAAAACATCTAAACTGCCGAACTTAGATATAGCCTGCTCTATCACTGATTTACTCTGACCAAAATCGCGCGCGTCACAAGACAGGCTTAAACAACTGCCGCCTATTTTTTCTATTTCTTTTTTTAATGTTTCGGCTTTGTCAAGACTCTTGTTGTAGGTAAAAACAATGTTAGCGCCGGCTTTAGCAAAAGCTAAACAACAAGCCCGGCCGATACCCCGAGAACCGCCGCTGATAATCACTGTCTTGCTTTTAAACTCGGTTTGTGACATATTTTTAATAAACTATAAATGAGATTAACTGATAAAAACCATAAGCCTCAAATAAGGGCTCATTAACTATTAATGCTATTATATTACAATTTTGCTGTTTGTTAACAAAAATATCAAGACTCACTGAAACCGGTTTCAGTTATATCTTCTTCTTTTCCTTGACCTTAGGGATATAAATCGTAAAAGTCGTACCTTTTCCAGCGACAGAAAAAACCTTGATTTGTCCGTTATATTTTTGAATTATCGACTGACAAATCGATAATCCAAGGCCAACACCTTTTCCAACCTCTTTTGTAGTAAAAAAAGGGTCAAATATTTTGCTGATATTTTCTTGAGAAATACCTTCACCTTCGTCTTTAACCTCGATAATTGCCTGTTTGGCATCTTTTTTCATGGTCAGCAGAATTGTTCCTGACTTCTTTACCATTTTTATCGCGTCACGAGCGTTTAAAATTAAATTTGTAATAACTTGCTCAAACTCATTCTTTACTCCTAAAACTTTATATGACGATTCGCTTGATACAATTTCAAGGTTAATGTTTTCCTGAGCTAACTGATAGTTAAGCAAAGAACTTACCGACTTTAAAACTTGTCCTAAATCAACTTCGGTCAAAACTTCTTTTTCCGGAACAATTGGTTTACGCGCGTAAAGCATAAGTTTCTTCACTATCTCCCGGCATCTTTGAGTCGCCTGTTCCATCAACTCAAGTGACTCACGATCAACAAGACCTTGCTCACCTTCAATTTCGCTTAACATAAATTGAACGTTGGTGAGAATTGCCGTTAAAGGATTATTTATTTCATGGGCCACGCCGCCGGCTAAGGTACCGACTGTCGCTAGTTTTTCGGCTTGAATAAGCTGTTCTTGCGTTTGAACCAATTCGTGTGTCCGTTGACGAACCTGTTCTTCAATGTTTTCATAGACAAGAGAGTTAGATATAGCTATCGCGGCCTGATTTTTTAAAATCGTTAAAAAATGAAAATCCGCGGCATTGTATCGCCGAAGGCTAATTTTTTTGCCAAGGTTAATAAACCCAAGTAAAGAGTTATTTAAAACAAAAGGCACAACTAGCGCGGCGTTTGTTTTCGAAAAATAGTTTTTGGCTTGGACGCGGATGTCTTCGACCAGAGGGTCAATATCGACAAAGTCACGGTACAAAATTTTGTTGTTTGCCGAGAGCCAGCAAAAAAAAGAATCTTGAGCGGGAAACACTAGAGAAAAATCGGCTCTGTCAGCTTTAGTATACTGTTTTTCTTTTTCTCGAAATAAAAATACATCTACTGTCTGAGGATATAAGGTTTCGCTGATAACCTTGTGAAGACGTTCAATAAGCTGGTCCACACCTTTGAGGTGAACCAGATCTTCAGTAAACCGACCGGCGATATCTTCTAAATTATAGCGGCGGCGTTGAAAGGCGTGGTCAATCTTTGGCTGAATAACACGAAGGTAATAGGCAAATAAAGAAAAACCGGTAAACCAAAAAAGTATTTGTAAAACAAACGAATACTCAAGGTACTGATATATAAGCTTGTACGTTACAAAAGCCGGGATAAGGCTTAAAAGAGACGTAAAAAACCACATCAGGGTTTTATGAAACACTGTTTCTATATCAAAGGTACGGTAACGGACGATCGAATAAGCGACAAGAGAAATAAAAATAAATAACGATATGTATCCGTAAGGATAAACCGCGATTGAGGTATATTTCGACACGAAATCAGCGCAAGCGGTAAATCCGATAAGATTCGCGACCATAATAAGGCCAATTTGTTTTTTCTCTATCTGAGAATGCGCGTAATGGTACATACGATAAAGGTTGCGGTAACCAATAAAAGCTTGAACCAAAAAGTGAGCGAGAAAAACAATTGACCCAATACTATAAACCGGATACAGACCCCAGAAGAACCGGCGCATGTGCGTCAAAGATATTATCCAATCAGTAGAAATCGCCAGGAAATAAATTGCCGCGATTATCATATAATTTATAACCAGCCACCATTTCGCTTCTTTAAGTTTTTTTAGCCAGGCAAGGCCAAACAATATGAGGCTCGGCATAATATTTATCACACCAAGAAAGGTAAAGTGACGATACCAGAATATCCCTGTTTCTTCCTGCCGACAGGAAAAAACAAAGCTAATCGTCATCAGCCAAAGCCCAATGCTGAAACATTGATAGAAAAATGCAGTGTTTACAAAAGATTTTTTGTGCTGTCGAAAAACAAAAAGACCGATAAAAAAGATAAGTGAACTTACCAAGAAAACCGGCAATGAGTAAGGGTTAAAATAGTAGCTCGAAAGTGAAAACGGTGAATCAGACATACATTTTTTCTTTAAGTATGTTTAGGAATTGCTCATCAAGAAGCCGATCAGCCCAGTAGAAGGGAGAAACCGTAAATCCGTGCTTTTCGCCAAGTGACCTAATCTCTTCTATCTTTTCAGGATAAATATTCCCGCGGCCAAAGCTGAAACTTTCATATCTTTTTTCTAATGACAGAATCATTGCTTCGGCAAAGCAGCCATAAGTAATTTCGTTTGACGGCAAACCAATATCAATCGGGAAATCCATCGTTGATGGAATTTTCGATAGACCAGCGGAAAAGACTAAAATATCATCGCGATAAGCTGATGAATAGGAAACATTTTTAGGATACCCCACGTCACAGACAATCGAGCCGGCCTTAAACCAGTCGATGTTAAGAATCGAGCTGGAAACTCCGGCCGCGGCAATAACTATATCCGCTTCTTTAACCGCGGATTCATTGTCCATCGTAGCCTCTATTTTAGATTTTTTGATTTTTGACAATTCTTTTTTTATTTTGCTGAGATTTTTTTTAGTCCGGCCGGTGACTGTAAGCTTTAAAACTTTTTCGGCAAACACCCGGGCGCAAGCGCTGCCGATATCTCCGGTACCACCGACAATAGTCATTTTAAGTTTTGAGATGTCACGATCAAGCAGTGAAACCGCCTTAAAGACC
>JAQTSA010000014.1 GCA_028711575.1 Candidatus Omnitrophota bacterium
TGAACAAGTCGAGACGACTTTGAAACAAAATTTTGATAATGTCGAAAGTCTCAGGGTGACGACAGTCGGCCCGGCTGTAGGCAAGATTTTGAAAAAAAAGGCGCTACTGGCGTTTATTCTTTCGATACTCGGGATTCTGATATATGTTGGTTTCCGCTTTAAACATTTTGATTTTGCCTTTACCGCAGTTATCGCATTATTTCATGATGTCTTAATTAGTCTTGGCGCTTTAGCTTTCTTTGGCTTTAAAGTTGACCTTTTGACGATAACCGCTCTTTTAACGATAGCTGGGTATTCTATAAACGACACTATTGTTGTTTATGATCGAATTCGGGAAATTACGCCCCAGTTTAAAAAACTGCAGCTCAGTGATATTATAAATCAGGCCATTAACAATACCCTTTCCCGAACTTTTATTACCTCACTGACGACAATCATGGTTGTGGTCGCGATGTATTACTTAGGCGGAGAGGCTTTACGCGGTTTTTCTTTTACTTTGCTGGTCGGTTTTATAGTCGGAACCTATTCTTCAATTTTCATCGCTTCTCCTTTGGTTTTACTATTTAATAAAAGAGCGGCTAAGAACAAAAAATAGGGTTTCCAACCAAATTGTTTTTTTAAAAGGGTATATTCCAAAAGAATATACCCTTTTTTAACCTAAACCCTATACCCTAAACCCTATACCCTAAAATATGTTTGATACTTTAAAATTGTACGTTAAAAAAGAAATATCGATTGAAGCTGTAGTTAATGCTTTAGGCGGATTCAAATATAAGCGGGTTGATGCTGTTTTTGAAGAAGGCGACTTCTCACTTCGTGGTGATGTTTTAGAAATCTTTCCGGTTAACTTTAATTTTCCGCTACGGGTTGAATGGGCTTATGAGGCGATAGATAAGATTTATAGTTACGATAAACTTATTCATAAAAAAATATTGGATTATGAGTTCTTGATTCTAATTCCCTATTTCAAAAAAAGCCGCCGCTACAAAAATGAAGATTTTCCTTTAGACGCGGTTTTAAGAATAAAAAAAGGCGACTATGTGGTTCATGTCCGTTACGGTATCGGAAAGTTCCTTGGAGTAAAAAAGCTCGACGTTCTTAACCGTCAGGATTATTACTTTGCTGTCGCCTATGACAATGACGACATAATTTACGTTTCCAAGGAAGAAGCTCATCTTATACAGAAATATATGAATTTTTCCCATAAGCCGCCGAAACTCAGCAAATTAGGTAATAAAGAGTGGGTACGGACTAAAGAAAGGGTAACTCAACGGATAAAAGAATTCGCGATAGAACTTTTAAAGATGGATGCCCAACGTAAGCTTATTGGCGGATTTAGGTTTTTGCCCGACTCAAAATGGCAAAAACAGTTTGAGGAGCTTTTTGATTTTGAAGAAACGCCCGACCAGATAAAAGCCGTTAATGATGTTAAAGCCGATATGGAGTCAGCTGAATGTATGGACAGAGTTATCTGCGGTGACGTTGGTTACGGTAAAACCGAAGTCGCGATGCGGGCGGCGTTTAAAGCGGTAATTAGCGGAAAGCAGGTCGCTTTTCTTGTTCCGACGACAATACTTGCTTATCAGCATTACAAAAATTTTTTTAAACGTTTAGAATCTTTTCCGATACGGGTCGAGATGCTTTCAAGGTTTAGGACCCGGACCCAACAAATGAAAATTATTGAAGAGTTAAAACAAGGTAAAATCGATATAATAATCGGTACTCATCGAGTGGTTTCTGATGACGTTTCGTTTAAAGATTTAGGCCTTTTGATTATTGATGAAGAACAGCGGTTTGGGGTTTATCACAAAGAAAAGATAAAAGAAATGAAAGTTGGAATAGATGTTTTAGTTTTAAGCGCGACGCCAATACCGCGAACCCTTTATATGGGGTTAATCGGTATACGAGGAATATCGATTATTAAGACACCGCCGAAGAACCGCAGGGCGGTCAAAACAAAACTTTTAAAGTATAGTCCGGCGATTTTAAAAGAAACTATTCTTAAAGAGATCGATCGCGGCGGCCAGGTTTTCATTATTCATAACCGAATACATTCTTTGGATAAAATATTTAGAACTTTAAAGAAAGTTCTGCCAAACAAGATTCGAGTTGGTGTTGTCCACGGCAGATTGCCGTCGCATACTATGGAAAAGGTCATGCTTGACTTCATTGACAAAAAAATAGATTGTCTTTTAGCGACGGCGATTATCGAGTCAGGGATAGATATCCCTTCGGCTAATACGATTATCATTAATGACGCTCATATGTTCGGCCTTAGCGATTTGCATCAGTTACGCGGGCGGGTTGGACGTTTCCAGAATCAGGCATACGCTTATCTTCTCGTTCCTGGATTATCGAGGATTTCTTCTGAAGCCGGAAAGCGTTTAGAACTGCTTGAAGAATTTTCTCATCTTGGCGCTGGGTTTGAGGTCGCGATGACTGATCTTGAAATGCGGGGCGCGGGCAATATTTTAGGTAAAGAACAGCATGGATTTGTCTGGTTGGTCGGTTTTGACCTGTATTGCCGGCTTTTAAAAAAAGAGATAGACTATTTGAAAAACACCTTTAAAATAGAATCTAATAGCTAGTCCCACGATTTAGACAAGAACCTTACGGCTTTAATTATGCAATTAAAAAAAATTAAGTTAATAAATATCGCGATTGAAATATTAACAATTAGACAATTTGACTCAAGGGGGATGCTATGAAGATTTTCACTAATCGAGCGATCTTACAAAGTTTGTTTATATCGGTTTTTTTTGTAAGTGTCAGCCTTTTTATCGCGGCCGAAGAACTGGGGCGGATTTTGGCTAAAGTAAACAATGAAGTTATAACTTCAAGAGACCTTGATGATTATTGCGCTGTGATTTCCTATAAGCTTTCGGAAAACGATCCCGATTTTAATTGTAACGGTTCTGTGTCACGAAAGAAAGCTTTAGACCGGTTAATAGAAGATAAACTTATCCTTGCTGAAGCTAAAAGAGAAGCTTTTGAGGTTCCGGAAGAATGGATCGCGGCCAAGTATCAAAAGGCGGTTGATTCATATCCCAGCCGTGACCTTTTTGAAAATTCGCTGATTCAGCGCGGCTTGACTGTTCCGGGACTAAAAGAAAAGATTAAAGAGCAATTCCTTACTCAAATGGCGCTGCAAAGACGGATCAGGGTGATGATTTCGGTTTCACCGCCAGAGATAGTTGAATATTATAACCGCTTTAAAGACCGGTTTGTCAGTCAGCCGATTTATGTTTTTTGGATTGGTAAATCAAAAGATATACCAAAATTAGCCGAAATGACTGAAAGTCAATATAAGGAAGTTTTAAACCGTATCGAAGCCTCAATTTCCGAATTAAAACCCGATATCGCTAAACCGCTTTCGACCTTAGAGCCGAAGCAATCTGAAATTTTTACGATGGACGGTTTTGAGTATGTGATTTATCTTGAATCAATAAAGGCCGCTAAAAGTCTTTCTTTAGAAGAGTCTCAGGAAATTATTAAAAGTTTGATCTGGCAGGAAAAATTCACTGAAAAATTCGAGAGTTGGATAGCTGGGTTGAAAAAAGAGGCAATTATAAAAATTTATGAGGAGTCGCTTTAAGTTATGGCGATTAAAGAAAAGTTAATAATATCCAGCGGCGATCCGGCAGGATGCGGGCCATATATCTCTTTGAAGGCGATTTTACCGATTAACTTTGATAAATACGATATATATCTTGTTGGAGATAAAGATATCTTTGACCGATTCAGCGGTTTTTCAAAGCTTCGGGGCAAAATAAATTTTGTTGATCTTGCGACACCGCGGATTAAAGAAGTAAAACCTGGATTTTCAACCGCGCTTTGCGGGCGGGCGTCACTGGCTTATTTGAGGCGGGCTTTAAGTCTGATGCCTAAAGAAAATATAAACCGTTTGGTTACCGCGCCGGTATCTAAAGAATCAATAAAAAGAATACGACCGGATTTTTTAGGCCATACCGAGTATTTAGCTGATCATTTTAAAGTTACAGATTTTGCGATGATGATGGCTTCTTCAAAGATAAGAGTCGCTATTTTTACCCGTCATTTAAATATTCGTGACGTTCCTGACAAAATACAGGCTAAGGAACTTACCAAAATGTTTTCTTTACTTGCCAGCTCGCTTCGTGATCGGTTCGGAATTAAAAGTCCAAAAATTGCCTGCAGTTCTTTAAATCCCCACGCCTCAAAGTCTACCTTTCTTGAAACAGAGGATGAGACTATTCTTTCGGCTATTGAGCGGTTTAGGCCAAAGATCTTTGGTCCCTATCCCAGTGATAGTTTGTTTACTCTTGATAGTATAAGAAAGTATGACTGTATTATCGCTATCTATCATGATCAGGCTATGATACCATTTAAGCTTCTTTCAATGAAAAACGGGGTTAACGTTACTTTGGGACTGCCGGTTATCCGGACTTCACCGGCTCATGGCCCGGCCTTTGATCTGATGAGTCAGGGTAAGTTGCCTTTTTACTCTTCGATGAGCGAATCAATTAAACTCGCTCTTCGATTAAAAGTTTGATTCGTTATATTTTAAGGAATAAAATGATACCTGAGTTTGAGGAAAACAAGCGTAAAATCCGGGAGTTAGGAGGTGATAAAAGTGATAGTTAAGAAAATGTTTTTCTTTCTTTGTTTTTTGTTTTGTTTGGTTTATGTTTACGCTCAAGAAATAAAAATGACTTTTGATCAGACATTTTCTCTTGTCGCGCCTGAAGGTGCCCAGATAATAGTTGACGATTATTTGGCTTATCGATTCGCGGAAGTTTCGGTATTACCCAAAGAAGGCAACAGTTTTAGTATGAAACTTTATTTTCATCCTGATCGGCCTGATCTCGCTCAATATGATACTCCGGAAATAATGAGAAAGCGAGTGATTGAGTCTTCGGAAAAATATTTAAATATCACCGAAGAAAAAGAGGTGGTTTTAGAAGAGATAGATTTTAAAAATAGCTATGGGTTTTACACTATCTTGACTAACGCTCAGCTTCAAAGTGGTGATGAAAACTCTTTTGGTGAATTTAAGTATATGGTAAGAGGCGTTATGCGGCTAACGGTAGATGTCTCCTGCGGCTTTAGCATTATGACCAACGATCTTGAGTCGGAGGAATACAAACAACTCTTTAGCTATGTCTTAAGTCTGGTTAAAGGAATAAATGTTAACTAGGGTTTAAGTTTAGGGTATAGGGTGTAGGGTATAGGGTGTAGGGTATAGGGTGTAGGGTTTAGGGATGCACATAGCTCACAAGCTCATAGCTCATGGCTTATAGGGGGGAGAGTTAGATTTAGTGAGGAAAATAGTTGCAAGTTACAATTTTGGAATTTTGGTTTTTAGGGTGTTTAAGATTTAAGCTGTGAGTAAGGGACAACTGTTGATACTAGAAAAATAATATTTCATAAAGGGGCAAAT
Source organism: Candidatus Omnitrophota bacterium (assembly GCA_028711575.1). Classification (GTDB taxonomy): domain Bacteria; phylum Omnitrophota; class Gorgyraeia; order Duberdicusellales; family 4484-171; genus JAQTSA01. Next base: position 5,420 of record JAQTSA010000014.1, read on the forward strand.
GGCAAAAATTAGACAAAAAAAACATCTTGGCCAGGTTTTTTTGAAGAACCGCCGGTATATCGATAGAATTGCTGAAACTGTTAAAGTCCAAAACGCCGTTGTTTGTGAAATCGGTCCCGGCGATGGTGCTCTTACCGAGTATCTGCTTGATAAAGCCCGTAAAGTCTTTTGCGTCGAGTATGACAGCCGGCTTCATAAAGTTTTAGAAGCCCGATTCGCTGATTGTAAACATATCCGGATAATCCGTTCTGATATTTTAAAAGTGCCTTTTTATAAGTACGGCAACAAAATTATTGTTGTCGGCAATATCCCTTACAATATAACAACGGCTTTGATAAAATACTTAATTTCTAACCGCCGGTTTATCTCTAAAGTTTATTTGACGATACAGAAAGAGTTCGCTCAAAAACTTGTTTCGCCGCCTGGCAAAAAAGAATATAGTTTTTTTTCATGTTATGTCCAGTACTACGCCAAGTGCCGAAAATTTTTTGATATTCCTCAAACTGCTTTTAAACCGGCGCCAAAAGTTACTTCATCGTTTATTGAACTTGATTTTTCAAAACGTCAAACTTTTAAAGCTGATGATCCGGAAAAATTGTTTAAACTAATTAATCAAGCCTTTGTTGACCGGCACGCTGTTTTAAAAAACAGTATTCCTAAGATAAAAAGATCTTCAGAGGAATTGGCCGATCTTTGGGATAAAAAAGCTTACGAAGTTTCCTTGGCTGATTATATTAAGATCTCCAATGTTTTGTAATCTAAGTAATGTTTGAGTATATTCAAATTGTAAAGAAAGTTTTCTTGTTCAGTATTCTTGTTTTTTTGGTTTCGCTATTAAACAAAAATTCCTTGCCGGAAAAAAGAAGTATCTTAACCGCCCTTTATCAAGATCCAATACAGGAGAAAATATCTAAACCGCCTTTTTTAGTCCGAGTCAAGAACAAGCAGTTTACGGTTGTTCCGTTGTATAGTTATGAGTTGAGCGGACTGGTTGTTAGTCACCATGATACTTTTGCCTGGTACGACTATTATCATCGGGCTTGGGGTGACTTTTTAAATATTCGCGATATCTGTGTTATCTGGGGCGAGAATATAAAAAATGAGTCTTATCAGGCAATGAAATTTAAAAGCGGCAGTTGGACTTGCTGGTATAGCTGTCAATCACGAGCGAAATCCAATGATTGCCGGTCGTTTAAAAACGAATGTTTATCAAACAACCATCTGATTACTGCTGATAAAAAGATCAGACGGGATTTAAGAAGGGTTAACCGCGGCGATCAAGTCTATATAAAAGGCTATTTATCGAAGTATTCTCACGGCGGCGGCGATTATTTTCGCGGTACCAGCACTACCCGGACTGACCGCGGTAACGGCGCCTGTGAGACGATTTATATTACCGATTTTAAGATATTAAAAAGAGCCAACCCAATATGGTTTTTTATTTATGGCTCTTCAAAGCTGGTGATGATAGTTTCATTGTTAATTATAATTGTTGAGTTTTTTATCGGGCCGGCGAAGTTTAGGGGGGAGTTTTAGCTGTTTAGGCTTTGCTAACCGCTGCCTTTTTTAAACGATGATTAGTACTTGTCAACAGTCCTTGATGCGTCTATACTTTAACTAGGAGACTTTAAAACATTTATGAAACAAACTAAATCTTTAGGCCAGGTTTTTTTGAAAGATAAAAATTATCTGCGTAAAATAGCGAATAATCTTATTGTTAACAACGAAATGGTTTGTGAAATCGGCCCTGGCCAAGGAGCTTTGACCGATTATCTTATTGAAACGGCTCGAAGTATCTGTTGCGTTGAGGTTGATGGAAGATTCGCCGATCTGTTAAGAAAAAAATATGCCGATCGTGATAATGTGAAAATTGTAACTTGTGACATAAGACGCTTTCCTTTAGCCAATTATTCCGAGCGGGTTACAGTTGTCGGCAATATCCCTTATTATTTAAGCAGTGATATAATTCAATACCTGATAAAACATCGAGATGTTGTGTCTTACGCTTATTTGACTGTTCAGAAGGAGTTTGCTAATAAGCTTATCGGTAAAATCGGAACAAAAGAGTATGGGTTTTTAACCTGTTTCTTGCAGTATTACGCCAAAACTAAAAAAGTTTTTGATATACCGGCTCGGGCTTTTTCACCTAAACCTAAAGTTGATTCTTCTTTTGTTTCGATTGAGTTTTTAAAAGAGCCGTCAGTCGCGGTGATGAGTGATAAAAAACTTTTTTCAGTGATGAAAACAGCCTTTTCTCAACGCCGGAAAAAAATAGTCAATTCTCTGCCCAGCTTAAAAACTAACCCTAATGTCTTATTGTCTTTTGGGATTAATCCCGATGCTCGTCCCGAGAATTTAAGTTTAAAAGAATTTTCGATTCTCGCGAATATCCTTTAAACTCGATGTTTAAGAAAAAAATCAACAGCCGGTATTTGAGGACAGTTTTTAGAACAAGAAGTTTAAACCTCTGTATTTCTTGTGAAATCTGCCGTGCGGTTTGTCCGGTCGGGGCAATTACGATGGAGTATTCCGGCGGGCAATTTCTGCCGAAGATAGCTAGAGACAAATGTATAAATTGTAAGGCTTGTTTATCCGTCTGCCCCGGGTTTGACCTTGATTGGCAGGGTATTCGCGAACCGGCAGATTTAAATGATTCATTCTATCAGAATCAAAGAGCGAGTTATACTCTGTATTGTAAAGATCAATCGATTCGGAATAATTCAACCAGTGGAGGGTTTATAACGTCTTTGCTGGCCGAATTAATAAAAAATAAAGAGTACGATTATGCTTTTGTTTTAAATTCAAATATCTCTCAAAGTCAATCGGCAATGCTAAGTGCCGAAAATAATGCGTCGGCAATTATATCTTCAGCAAAATCGAAATATGTTCCGGTATCGGTTTATAACTTAGTAAAAACCTTAAAGGATTATCCCGATAAGAAGTATGTTGTTGTCGGAACTTCATGCTCGATTTTGGGAATAAGAAAGTTTCTTGGTTATTTTGATATTCCCAAAGATAATTGTCTGTTCCTCGGCTTATTTTGTGAAAAAACCATGAATTTTAACATGATTAAATTTTTTGGTGATAGATACCGGACTAAAAAGGAAAAATTAAATGAATTTACTTTTCGTAATAAAAATCCTTTAGGCTGGCCGGGGAGTGTCGGGTTAGGATTTGATTCCGGCCGGACTTGTTTTGTCGATCGTCGGGAAAGGATGAACCTAAAAAAATTTTTTCAGCTTAATCGTTGTTTGTTTTGCCTGGATAAATTTAACCTCAAAGCTGATATTTCATGCGGTGACTGTTATATCGTTGGTAAAAGTGATAGCCGGGGGAAGTCCAGCGTTATTGTCCGCTCAAAGTTAGGCCAAGAAATATTTAATCGCTACAGTTACCTTTTTGAATCTGAGGTCGAAACTATTGATTCAATCGTTTCAGCACAAAACATCACCGAAAAGGATAAAAATTTGCTTTATTTACTGGCGGCTCTTAAAAATCAGCGAACTCCGATAAGCCGGGAGTTGGCGCGACTAAAAAAATATCTTTCCTGGGGGAGGGATCCTCATTTTTTTAAACTTAAATTATATCTTTTGCTGGAAAAGAAAAAAAAATTTTTTGTTTCTATCCTGCGGCGTTTTAAAAATCGATTAAGACGTTCGTTTTTTTTACGGAAATTTAAATCTTTTAAATCGGCAATCTTTAATGATTATCTTATTCCGTTAGAATGCCTGCTGATATTTTTTTTAAAATCAAAAAATAAAGCCGCCCTAAAAAAATCGGTTAAAAATGTTGTTATTTGCGGCGGCGAAACCGAGAATAAAGGGTCTCTGGCGATGATATTTGTTACGGTTGATCAGGTCCGTCGAAGGTTTCCTGAAGCTAGGATTACAGTTCTGTCTTTTCTTTATTCCGAAGTCGATAACCAGGAAAAATCAAAATTTAATTTTGAGTTATTGCCCTATAGCTTGTCTATAATGTGTCAGTTGTTACCTTCTGCTTTTTTGACTTTTCGAAAACGTTTTTCCTATTCTTCTCTAATCGATTTGGTTAGAGAATCGCTTGAGTCGGCCGATGTTTGCCTGGATATAAGCGGATATGCCTTAGGTACAGGATGGGGAAAAAAAATTTCTTTAAGATATTTGATGCAAATAACTATTGCTAGAAAATATTCTATACCGTTTTATATTCTTCCTCAGTCGATGGGTCCTTTGGACTATGACAAAAAGGATAACCTTTTTACTTATCCCTTGATGAAGCTTTGTTTGCGGTATCCCCAAAAGATATATCTCCGGGAGAATCAAGCGCTAAAGAGTATTGAAATTTTTCGAAATAATAATTTCGAAAAAGCTTATGATATCGTTTTACAAAATAAGTTTATTGACCTTAAAAATGTTTATCGAACTAATTACCCTTTAACTTTCAACAATCTTTTGCCCGATGCTGTTGGGCTTATCCCTAATTATCAAGTCCTGGCTCGAACAGATAAAGACAATCTCTATAAAGTCTATGCGGCAATAATTGAACAGCTTTTGAACCGTCAGAAAAAAGTTTATATTTTGCGTCATTCCCGTCAGGATGTTGATGTCTGTCGAAATATAAAAAATTTTTTCCCGACCGCCAATAACGTAATTGTCGTAGATCAGGACCTAAACTCGATTGAATTAGACTACTGTATTGGGCAATTTCAATTTCTTGTAGCCTGCCGTTATCATTCAATTGTTGGCGCCTACAAACAACATATTCCGGTTCTTGCTATCGGTTGGGCGGTGAAATATCTGGAACTGCTTGAGACTTTTGGCCAGAGTAATTATTTAATTGATGTCTCCGGCGGTCTTGACATTCTCAAAGTTAATCAACAGCTTGAAATGTTGTTGACTGATTTTTTGAAAGAAAAAGAAAAAATTAAACAAAATTTAAAAATTCTTGAGGGAAAAAATAATCCCTTTGATGAGATTTTCTAAATTTGTTTTATCCCGTTGAATAATCTTTAAACTCTGCTATAATTTTTCTTATGCATCAATATACCAAGAAAATATATTATCATGATACCGATTGCGGCGGGGTGGTTTATTATGCCAATTACATGAAGTTTTTGGAAGAGGCCCGGACAGAGTTTTTAGCTGAACGAGGAATTAATCTAAGCGAGTTGGCTGCCAAGGGGGTCTGGTTTGTTGTTAAAAAAGTAAATATCGAATATAAATCTCCGGCCCGGTACAGTGACCTTTTAAATATAACGACTGAATTGACGGCGATGAAGAATGTTTCCTTAGAATTCCTTCAAACTATTAAATGTCAAGATCGGCTTTTGGTTGAGACAAAAACTATTCTGGTTTCTGTCAGCGCTGAAAATGGCCGGTTTTCAGCCGCGGTTATCCCGAGCGAGGTTCGCCGAGGCCTGGTTCAATGATCTACAAAATATACACAGTCAAGGATGATAAGCTTTTAATCGAAAAGGCTCTTGTTGCCCGCACTTTCTTTCAGCGGTTTTTAGGATTGATTCCCCGTAAAGGTATTGCCAGCGATGAAGCCTTGATATTTTATAATGCCGTGTCAATTCATATGTTTTTTATGCGTTTTCCGATAGATGTTGTTTTTTTAGACCCAGAAGACAAAATAATAAAAATAGTAACGGGCCTTAAACCCTGGCGCCTGGCAAATTGCTTTCCTGCGAAAGTAACTATAGAAATGCGCGCCGGAAAAGCGGAAGAATCCGGTCTTGTTGTTGGCGATAAATTGAATTTTGCAAGATACTAAGATTCAAATATAATGGCTTTGACCTGAGCAGTTAATAACAAATTTCAGAGAAAGGGGGGGGGATGAAAAAGCTAGTCTTGATCATTGTTTTTTTTGGGGTTTTTTCCTTAGGCGGCTATAGTTATGCTTTAGACGGAGTTGAAGTTTTATCGGGATTTTTTAGCGCTGACATTCGGGACCAGGGCTCGGATTATAAAGGTATACCGCTTTTAGTCGCTTTTGATTTTGACGCGAAACCTCTATTTGAGAAGATAGGGTTAAAGACTCAAGGCCGTCTTGATTTTGTAGTTGAACCGTTTCTAAATACTATAATCGATCCGGACTTAAATTTGGAGGTTGGTTCAAATTTTTTAATTAAATATGTCTTTCCGTTATCGGATAAAGTTCAACCTTATGCTAAGGTTGGTCTCGGGGCCCTTTATATGAGTCAACATACCCGGGAGCAGTCAACCCAGTATAACTTCCTTCCTCAAGCCGCCGGCGGATTCCATTTTTTCATAACTGAAAAAACCGCTCTTAGTTGTGAATATCGATACCGGCACTTGTCTAACGCAAGTTTTAAGCATCCTAACAAAGGAATTGATGCCGGAATGATCTTGGGCGGTATTTCTTTTTTGTTTTGAAATTTATAGTTGATGATTCTTGTCTAAGGAGTAAAAAATGGGATTGCTAAGAAAAGCAAAATTATCGGATGCCAAAAGAATTCATGAGTTAATAACTTTTTGGGTTAAACGACGTAGAGTTCTTGATCGGCCTTTGAATTATATCTATGAAAATCTGAGGGATTTTTGGGTTTATACCGAAGAGGAGAGAATCGTTGGCTGTTGCGCTTTGCACGTTGTTGGTTGGGACTTATTAGCTGAGATTAAATCTTTATGTGTCGATGAGGAAATGCACGGCCGAGGCGTGGGCAAGCAGCTGGTTGGCAAGGCAATTGAGGAAGCTGTCGGTTTAGAGATTAAAAAAGTATTCGCTTTGACCTTTGTTCCTGAGTTTTTTGCCAAACAGGGATTTAAAGTCATTGACAGAAAAGAATTACCACATAAAATATGGAGTGATTGTGTCAACTGTGTGTATTTTCCTGATTGCCAGGAACAGGCTTTAATAATTTCAGTTTAGTTGTTTTAAGCGAAATGGAGGTAGAAAATGTCTTTAGTCCAGTACCCTTTTACCGAAGATCAGTTAATGTTGAAAGATTTGTGCCGTCAGTTAGCTGAGGAAAAAATCAAACCTTTTTCTCGAGAACTCGATGAAAAAGAAGAATTTCCTAAAGAAATAATTAAAGCAATGGCTCAGTCTGATTTGTTCTCGTTATGTATCCCTGAAAAATATGGAGGTATTGGCGGCGGGCTAATGGAACTTTGTATCGCGACGGAAGAGATATCACGTATTGACGGGGGCGTTGCCACCTGTTATGCCGCTTCGTTTTTAGGGATGTTCCCGATTCTTCTTAATGGTACTGAAGCCCAAAAAGAGAAATATATTTCTGATATAGCTTCGGGAAAACATCTGACTGCTTTTGGATTGACTGAGCCGGAAGCCGGATCTGACGCCTCAAACGTTCAGACTACCGCCAGAAAAGAGGGCGATTATTACATCATAAACGGAACAAAACATTTTATTACTAACGGTGGCGACGCTGATATCTATACTATCATCGCTGTAACCAATAAAGCTCGCGGTGCCAGAGGGATGTCCGGTTTTATTCTCGAAAAGGGTATGGATGGGTTTACTTTTGGTAAAAAAGAAGAAAAACTTGGGATTCGGGCCTCATCGACCGGCGAGCTTATATTTAATGAGGTTAAAGTTCATAAAGATAATCTGCTTGGCGGGCGTGAAGGTTTAGGTTTTATTTCAACAATGAAAACTTTTGATCAGTCTCGTCCTGGTGTTGCCGCTCAAGCTGTGGGTATCGCTCAAGGAGCGCTTGAGCTTGCTACCAGATACGCTCATCAGCGCAAACAGTTCGGACAATCGATTAGCGCTTTTCAGGGTATTCAGTGGATGCTTGCTGATATGGCAACAAAAGTTGAAGCGGCCAGAAGTCTTGTTTATAATGTCGCTTTAATGGTTGACCGTGGAGCCAAAGATGTCGGCGCGGCATCGGCGGCAGCAAAGATGTACGCTTCTGACGTCGCGATGGAAGTGACAACGGATGCTGTTCAGATTTTTGGCGGTTATGGGTATTGCCGGGATTATCCGATTGAAAAGTTTATGCGTGACGCGAAAATAACTCAGATTTATGAAGGTACAAATCAAATCCAAAGAAACATCGTAGCCTTAAACGTAATTAAGGAATATACTCTCTAGAATTGAAGTCATCGGATTTGTAATTCTTAGGCAAGATTTAGTTTTATCTAAAAATAGAAGTTGTAAACTGAAATTATCCTGTTAGACTAAAAAACATGGAACCAAACAAAGAATATCCCTGGGGAGCAGGAAAGAAACCGGATGAAATCATCCAGGACTGGGAAAAAAAGTTCAAATCGAATTTACCTAAGGGGTCAGCCTGGAAGTATTTTATTCCTTTATTGCTGATTCTTTTTCTTCTTAAGGGTGTAGTTTATACAGTTGAACCTTATGAAGAAGCGGTTATTCGCCGGTTCGGTAAGTTTGTCCGTAAAGCCGGGCCGGGACTGCATTTTAAACTGCCTTTGCTATTTGGCCTGGGAGAAGAAGTCAACAAAGTAAATATCGAAAAAAAGTTTAGAGAAGAGTTCGGTTACCGTACGATTGAGGCTGGGGTTACTCCGCGTTATTCAAATCGCGACTACAGTGATGAAAGGCTTATTTTGACTGCTGACTTAAACGTTATGGCTGTTCAGTGGTCAGTTCAATATCGGATCAAAGATTCGGTTAACTATCTGTTTAAGGTGCGCAACTACAAAAAGACATTACGCGATATAAGTGAGTCGGTTATGCGTGATATCGTCGGCGATTATTCTTTTGATGAAATTCTTACAAAACGGCTGGAACTGAATATTAATAACCTGGTTCAGGAAAGGATGCAGAAAATACTCGATTATTATGTCAGCGGGATTCAAATCGTTACGGTAGAATTTCAGGGAGTTGTCGCTCCCGACGCGGTTTTAACCGCTTTTAATGAAGAAAACGAAGCCGAGCAGGAGAAAGAGACTTTAAAGAATCAGGCTTGGCAGGTCTATAATCAAAAGATACCGGAAGCCCGTGGTCAGGCTTTGAAAATGCTGCGTGAGGCCGAAGGTTATTCCGCTGAAGTTGTGAACCGGGCTGAAGGTGATGCTGAAAGGTTTAACGAGTTGCTAAAAGCTTATACCCGGTCGAAACAAGTTACTAAACGGCGGATATATATGGAAAAAATGGGTAACGTTATGAGAACTGCCGGGGAAGTTTATGTGGTTGATCCTGATGTTAAAGGGATAGTTCCTCTGTTAAGGTTGGGTAGCGATGAAAACTAAATACAAAACTTATTTGATTTCGGTTATCGTTTTAGTTCTTATTTTTTTCGCTTTTGGCGGCGCGCCTTTTTTTGTCGTTAACGAATATGAGCAGGCGATAGTCACAATGTTTGGGAAACCGCGCAGTAACTCTAAACAGGCAGCGGGATTGTATCTTAAAATTCCTTTTTTTGAGAAAGTCATCAAATTTGATAAAAGGATTTTAGAATGGGATGGTGACCCGGATCAGATCCCTACAAAAGAAAAACGTAACATCTGGGTAGATACCACTGCCCGCTGGAAAATAGTCGATCCCCTAAAGTTTTTTCAGTCAGTTTATAATGAACGCGGAGCGCATGCCCGGCTTGATGATATTATCGATGCCGCGGTAAGAGATTTGGTCAGTTCTTATAACTTAATCGAGATAGTCCGCTCGACTAACCGGGAACTTAAAATCGTTAACCGGGACTTGAGTGAAGCCAGCTTAGATTTGACTAAAGGCAAGGAAGCGATACGCGCTGATATTTTGGTGCAAGCTCAAAAAATTGTGCCGCAATATGGGATTGAGCTTGTTGATATGCGTATCAAACGCTTGAAATATGTCGATCAGGTTCGCCAGAAAGTTTATGAACGGATGATCTCTGAACGTAAACGGGCCGCCGAAAGACATCGTTCTGAGGGGCGGGGCGAAAAAGCTAAGATCGAAGGCCAAACTGATAAAGAATTAAGGGTTATCCTTTCTACAGCTTATCGTGACGCTCAGAAGCTAAAAGGGGCGGCAGATAAAGATTCTGCCGAAATTTATGCCGCATCTTATGAAAAAGACCCTGAATTTTACGCTTTCATGAAAAGTCTTGATACTTATCAGGATACCATAACTAAAAATACAAAACTTATTCTTTCAACTGATGATGATTATTTTAAATATCTTAACGCTATTACACCGCAGTAGCCTTTAAGGCCTCTTTGCACGCGACCGTATAATAACTTTTAAATGAAAAAGATAGTTACCAGTCTCTTCCTTTTTACCTTCCTTTTTTTGTTCTCGGCTTATTCTGATTCGCTGGTTTTAAAAACCGGAAAAGTTGTTCAAGGTAAAATAGTTGAGGAGACCGCTGACTTTGTGAAACTTGATTTTCAGGGTATGGTTATCACTTATTATGCCGATCAGATAGCTCAAATAAAAAAAGAACCGCTATATTCGGGAAAAAATCAGAGCCAGCCGCCGGAACAAATTCAAACCGAATCCTTAAACGATTGGGACAGTTGGATATCCCGGGTAAACTGGTATTTTGAGCAGGTGGCGGCGACTGAAAGATCTTTAATGATTTATCAAAGAGAATTTGACGCTCAAGCCAGACAGTTAAGGACTAATCCCAATAAAGCCGGCTTGCAAAATCTTTTAAGCCAAACCAATCAGGTTGTGAATGCCGGCTTGAACAAATTTAAAGGAATTAAACCGCCGGCGGAGCTAATTAAACTTCATAGAACTATGACCGAATCGTTTAGGTTTCTTTCAGCTTTTATCATAAATGCCGCAAACGGCAATCTTGCGGTCGCGAAACAAAATCTCCAAAAATCTTTAAAAGCCTCAGTTGCGGCCGCCGATGAACAGATAAAAATCTATAAGTATCATGGTGCTCCGGATGAGATTATTAACGCTCTCCAGCAGTCAAGGAGTCAGCTGAAACAGAAGGCCGGGATTGTTGTAGGCTCAAGGGGGCGGAAATGACAGTCAAAGCGATACTTCTTATCTGGTGTGCTGATAAAAAGGGAATAGTCGCTCGAGTAACTAATTTTATCGCTCAAAACGGAGGCAATATCGAAAATGCTGATCAACATATTGACGAACAGACTAAAACTTTCTTTATGCGTATCGAATGGTCGCTTGATGAGTTTGGCCTAGGTCGCGAGGAGATAAATAAGTCTTTTTCAGTTATCGCTGATGAGTTTTCGATGCGTTGGGAACTGTCTTTTAGTGACAATATCAGCCGAATCGCGATTTTTGTTTCCCGTCAGACGCATTGCTTGTATGATTTACTTTTTCGTTACCGCCAAGGCCGGCTTAAATGTGAGATACCATTAATTATCGGCAACCATTCTGATGCGGCATCGATAGCTTCAGCTTTCAATATACCCTTTTTTGAGTCAATTAAGTCACCGGAAAATAAAAATGAACGGGAAGTAAAGGAACTTGAGATTCTTAACGAGCACAAGATTGATACAATTGTTTTGGCGCGGTACATGCAGATCTTTTCACCGCGAATAATCGCGCCTTATGAGAACAGAATAATCAATATTCATCATTCTTTTTTACCGGCTTTTATTGGAAGTAAACCTTATGAACAAGCATCGCGCCGGGGCGTTAAAATCATTGGCGCAACGAGCCATTATTTAACCAGCGAACTTGATAGCGGACCGATTATCGAACAGGATATTGTCCGGATAACTCATCGTGACTCCTTAGACGATATGCGGCGCCGGGGAGAAGACCTTGAGCGTATAGTTTTGGGGCGCGCGGTTCGTCTTCACCTTGAGAAAAAAATACTTGTCTACGATAACAAGACGGTTATTTTTGAATAATCTTTCGGCTAAAAGAAGAATGATTATCCTGATTTGATGATGAGTTTTTTTGTTTCGTTGAAGCAGGGGATGTTTTTATCACTCATTGCTGTTCGAATTTAGGCTTATTTTGATAATTTGCAAAATGATAAAATAAAAAAAGCCGGCCAGCAGCTTTTCTTTCAGGAAAACAGTTGCTTTTCTAATTAAATTATGCTAAATTAGTGACTTTGAAAGACATCTTTTAAAGGCCTTGATTGAAATCTCGCGGGAGGATTTAAATGAAATTTTTAAAGCTGAAAAGTCTCGTTTTACTTGCCCTTTTCGTTGCTTCAATTCCTTTAGTTTTTATGTCTCTTTCCGGCTGTACTTCTAAAAAATCCAAGCAGGATAAAATTATAATTTGGCATTGGATGACCGATAGGAAAGATGCCTTAGACTCCTTAGCTGAACAATATTTCACTCAGACCGGCGTTCGCGTTGAGTTTAAACTTTTTTTTCCGCCTGACGTTTATGCTTCAAAAGTTATTGCTGCCGGCCGGGCTAAAAATCTTCCCGATATTTTTGGTATTCTGGGCGAGAAAAAAACTTTCGCTTCTTTTATTAAAGCCGGTCATATTTTGAATTTGACGCCTTACATGACAGAGAATCTAGGCGCCTGGCAAAACCGTTTTTATGAACCGACTCTGGCTGTTACTACTTTTAAGGAGAAAAACAATTATTCTGTTCCTTCCGGCGTTTATGGCGTACCGGTTGATACCACGATGATGCAATTTGTTTATAACCGCGATATTTTGACTAAAGCCGGCCTGGATCCGGAAGCTGCTCCGGTTACTTTTGAGGACTTTTTTTCTCAAGCTAAAAAAATTAAAGAAATACTGGGGATTGATGCTTTTGTTTGTGGTTGGGGCGAGACCTGGTTGTTAAACGCCTTAGCGACTGAGTGGGCGATTAATTTGATGGGCGAGGAAAAATTCCAAAGAACGATTAACGGTGAAGTCGCCTATACTGACCAAGCCTGGATAACTGTTTTTTCTCTGTTCGCTCGTCTGCGTGACTCAGGATTTTTGCCGACAAACATTGTAACTATGACTAATAAAGAGGCTGAAGACGCTTTTTCTAAGGGTAAAGCAGCGTTCAGCTTCAATGGTAGTTGGTCAGTCAATGTTTATAAACAAAAGAATCCAGACCTTAATTATTCTTTTTTTCCGATTCCTAAAGTATCCGGTATTTATCCGGCAAAAATTTGGGGCGGTGCCGGTTCGTCTTTTATGGTTAACGCTAATACCGCCTATAAAGATAAGGCTATCGCTTTTTTGAAGTGGCTGACGTCTAAAGAACAACAGCAGTTTTTAATTCGTGAAACGAATAATTTTCCTTCAATTAAAGAATGTGAAGAGACTCTTCCGCCGATACTAAAAACTTTAAAACCCAACTTAGAAGTTTTGACTCATCCCGATGTATGGGATAAAAACGAAGATTCCCGGGTGCTGGAAGTTATGAATAGAGGCCTGCAGCAGATTCTTTTAGGGATTAAAAATCCTCAAGATGTTGCCGAAGAAATTCAAAAAGTGAAAGAAAGAATCTCAAAACGATGATACAAGAAACTTTTAAAGATAAGCTGGTAAACTTTTCTTTTGTTTTTCCGGCATTTCTGATCTTTTCGATATTTTATATCTATCCTTTTTTCTATATTTTTATTTTAAGTTTTCAGGAATACGATTTAATTTCCAGTCCGGTTTTTGTCGGGTTGCAGAATTTCAGGGAAGTCTTGTTCAGCGGAACACCGTGGTGGGATTCAATGTGGTGGAACTCGGTCCGTAACGGTGTTTTTATCACATTCTGCGCCCTTACTTTTCAGAATTTTTTAGCTTTTGCTTTGGCTTTGGCGGTAGACCGGGTTGTTCGTCTCAACCGTTTTTACCGGGTTGTCTTTTTCCTTTTGCCGGTTTTATCAGAAGTAATTATTGGTTTGTTGATGAAACAGCTCTTAGCCGGTGAACCGATCGGCCGCGGCGTTCTTAACCAGATATTCAACAACATTGGCCTTAGTGGTTTTACCCATAACTGGCTGGGCACCAACTCGGTACTTTTTGTTACGGCTTTGGTCCATTGCTGGAAAGGCTTCGGCTGGGCATTTATAATTTTTCTTGCCGGCCTTCAGAGCATTCCCGAACAGCTTTACGAAGCTGCCCGAATTGACGGCGCAAGCGCTTATCAGAGTTTTTCTAAAATTACTATTCCGTTGTTAATGCCGGTTTTAACTCTGATAATCGTTCTGACGATGCTTGGAACAATGCAAACTTTCGCAATGATTTTTGCTTTAACCGGTGGAGCTGGGGGATTAACGGAAGTGCCGGTAATGCTGATCTTTAACCATATCAAGAGCAATCAGGCCGGTCTTGCCTGCGCTGAGGGTGTTGTTTTAGGCATTATGCTTGTTTTTGTGTCATTTTTGATGTTTTTTGTTTCAAAAAAAATACGGGAGAAGTACGGTGTCTTATCAAACTAAAAAGTTTATCGTTTCAATCTTTTTACACACTTTTTTATTAAGTGTTGCTTTGAGCTGTATTTTTCCTTTTCTTTGGATGGTTAATGTTTCCTTTAAAACTCAGGAACAATTCGATACGGATTATGGTCTGGAAGTGTCAAGAACTATTAACTGGGAGAGTTACAAAACTGTTTTGATCGAAGGACAGTTTTGGCGGTTTTTTTTAAATAGTGTTTTTTATACTTTTATTACGGTTGTCGCGATAGTCATTATTTCTTCTTTGGCTGCTTATGGGTTTTCACGCCTGGATTTTCCCGGGAAAAAATATATTTTTTATACTTTTTTGGCGGCGATGATGATACCGCTTCCGGCCGGTTTTGTTCCGGTATACGTACTGCTGAATAAATTGGGAATGATAAATCGCGGAGGATATATACTGGCGATGACAAACATGGGATTAAGTTTAAGTATCTATCTTCTTAAGACTTTTTTTGATCAGCTTCCCCGTGACCTGGAGGATGCTGCCCGTATTGACGGCTGTAATAAACTGCAAATTTGGTGGAACGTCGGATTGCCTTTAGTTTCTCCGGCATTAGCGGTTGTTATTATCTTTAACGCTTTAACTGTTTGGAATGAATTCGTTTTTGCCGCTTTGATTTTTACTGATGATAAATTTATGCCGCTTCAGGTAGGGTTAATGCAGTTTTCGGAAAGAATGGTTACCCAACATACATTAATTATGGCGGCGCTTACGATTGCGGCTTTTCCTATTATTCTTCTGTATCTTAAAATGCAAAAACAGTTTGTTAAAGGACTTACCGCTGGAGCAGTAGTCGGATGATTTTTTTACAACTAATCGCTTTTAAAAAGGTAAACCTCATAAAAAAGTATTCTTTTCTTTATTTGGCTGCTGCATGCTTATATCTTTTCCCGGCTGTTATTTATGCCGGGGGAACTGATCTCAGCGGGCCGGAATATCCCACTCGCCAATATGTAAACGATGCCTGGGCTTTAAGAGGCCAAGGAGATTATCCAAAAGTCTATGAAACGGTAGATGAGTGTATTAAGAAATTTGAAGCTCAAGCTGATATTTTAGCGTCGCGGCTGATCACCTTTCATCCCCGCAGTGAACGTGAAAAATATATCGTTATGCATGATGTCGCGGTTTGTTACTTTATCAAAGCAGAGAGTTTGCGAGGCGAAGCTAGAGAATTTAAAAAGCAAAATAACGCTCAGCAGGAAAAAGAAAAACTTGCTGAGGCGGTTGCGGCCCTTAAGATATTAATAGAAAGATACCCCTATTCCGAAGGATTTGATGAGCGGGGTTGGTATTGGTCAGTTAAAGAAAAAGCTGAACGGGTTATTTGTCAGATCGAAGGCGGTGACTGTGAATTATCTTTTCCTCCCGGTGAAGTTCCGACTAAAATAACCCTGCATGATCCGGGAACTGAGTTTCCGGTAGACTATGATCAGTATGGTTCTTTTTCCGGCCGGGGAACTAAGGATTACCAATATACAATAAATGACCCGATAGGTTTGGCACGGGCTGTTGGTGAAGCTATTTTCCCTAATACTTCATCGGTTAAGTTTGATCCCGAGTTTATCAAAGTTAAGAATTCTTTATATAAGTTGGATCATTGGGAACTGACCAACAAACGGGATCTTAACACTTCTTTTTACAAATGGACACAAGCTCCTGAACCGAATGGTACTAAACTTTTTTATATTGCTAATGCTTTAGAGAAGAGCGGTTTGTATCAGCATGCGGTGAAAGCCTACTATGCTATTTTGGTGCATTTTCCCCGGGAGTACAGCTGGACGTACTGGCATACACCCTGGTATATAGGAAAAGCCGCGATGTATCGCATCAAATATCTTTTGAATAGTAATCCTGATTTAGGGCTGAAATTAGAGGGCGCTTCAATTATTTTAGAAAATGGTTTTGACCACGATATACGAAATGATGTTTTTATTGTCGATCCTGGTAAACTAGTTAAAACATCTTTTGTCCAAACTATGTTTTTCAGTAAAAAAGGTAAAGAGAAGAATGCCCGACGGCTGCAAGACGTAACTCAAACCAAAGGAAAGGGAAAAGTTAAGTTAGTGCAATATCGGAGCGGTGATTGGCAGTTGTTTGTCGATGATAAGCCGTTTATGGTTCGAGGGATTACCTACACTCCGACCAAAGTGGGAGAAGCTCCTGATGATGGTTCTTTGCAAAACTGGACTTTTCAGGATACCAATAACAATGGCTTAATCGATGGCCCATATGATTCCTGGGTTGATAAAAACAATAATGATATACAGGATAAAGATGAAAAAGTTGTCGGTGATTTTAAGTTGATGAAAGATATGGGAGTCAACGTGATTCGGCTTTATTTTCAGCCCTTTGAATGGAATAAAGAACTCTTTCGTCAAATGTATGAAGATTACGGTATTTATCTTGTTTTAGGTGATTTTCTTGGAAAATATGCTCTTGGCAGCGGCGCTAAGTGGGCTGACGGTACTGATTATGACAACGAGGAACATAAAAAAAATATGATAGCCAGTGTAACAAAAATGGTTAACGAGTATAAGGAAGAACCCTATATTCTGATGTGGCTGCTGGGAAATGAAAATCTTTACGGTTTTGGCTGTAACGCCGATAAGAAGCCAGAAAGCTTTTTTAAGTTTTGTAATGAAGCGGCGCGGGTGATAAAAGAATTGGACCCTTACAACCGCCCGGTAGCGATTGCTTCCGGTGACACTTTGCATCTTGATATGTTTGCCAAGTTTTGTCCGGACATCGACATTTTTGGAACCAACTCTTATCGCGGTAAGCATGGGTTCCTTGATATTTGGGAAGATGTTTCGCGCATAACTAATCGTCCGGCAATGATAACTGAATACGGCGCTCCGGCTTTTGGGCGAGGCTATTCCCTGGAAGAAGGAGAATGTTTTCAGGCTGAGTACCATCGTAACTGCTGGCTGGACATGGAGAATAATTCAGCTGGGTCAGGCGTTGGTAACGTTCTTGGCGGATTCGCTTTTGAATGGCTGGACGAGTGGTGGAAAGCTTATGAACCAACGTATCATGACTGGCATCGTCTTTCGGCCGGTCCTTTTCTTGACGGATACTTTTACGAAGAGTGGTTTGGCCTTTCTGGTCAGGGAAATGGACAAAACTCACCGTTTCAGCGAAATTTGCGAAAAGTCTATTATGTTTATAAAGATCTTTGGAATAGCAGTTTAAATGATTAAAATAATCCTCTTCAGGTTGACAATTCAGATTTGATATGTTATAGTCAAATATAACCTGAGATTGCTGTTGGGAGGCGGCAGAATCAGGTTTTTTTGTTGCCAAAACTTTTTAATACATAACTCCTTGATTTTCATCGAGTTACATAAGATAAATTCACGGATATGCAAAAAACTGTTTTTAGAAAAAAGAAAAGAACCTAAAAAAAGGAGGAATTATGCGCAAATTCTTAACTTTTGCTCTTGTTTGTTTAGTGTCGGTGATCGGGGTTAGTTATGCCCAAGAGGCATTTAATCTTTACACTGATAAAAATGCTACTGGTAACCATTTTATTCCCAGTGGATGGATGGGTGATACCGGAGACATTAAATTTAACGATCAGTCTCAGACTGGGCCTTATTCCGGTGCAACTTGTATGGAAATCGGCTACACGGCTAAACGTTCCGGCGGTCAGGGTTGGGCTGGTATTTACTGGCAGTCAGCACAGAACAATTGGGGTCAAAAAGACACCGGATTTGATTTGAGCGGGTTTAATAAGCTCAGCTTTATGGCTAAAGGTAAAAATGGTGGAGAAGTTATTACCAATGTTAAAGTCGGCGGCATTATTAAAAAATCAGAGAATGATGCGATTATGTTTCCTGATTCAACCGACGTTGAATATGGTTCCCCGATCCGTTTAACTAAAGATTGGCAGGAATATTCACTTAATTTGGTAGGTGAAGATTTATCTTATATCAATGGCGGTTTATCTATTATTTTTAATGCTGACCAGGCCGGGGCGGAACAGACGATTTATTTGGATGATGTGAAATTTGTTTATGATGAATCTCTAAAAAAAGCCGAATCATCAACAAACTTTCCTTTCTATGTTTACGCTGATTCAAGTTCCTTAGATAACCATTTCATTCCCAGCGGATGGATGCCGGCAACAGCAGCCAAGGATATTAAAGTAAACACGAACTGGAAGAATTATCCTTTTAGCGGTGAATCTTGTATTCGGATTGAATATGCCAATAAATCGGGAACCCGTTGGGCCGGAGTTTACTGGCAGAATCCGGCGAATAACTGGGGGACTGTGCCTAAAGCTGGAATAAATCTTCAAGGCGCGACAAAACTTACTTTTTGGGCTCGAGGCGATAAGGGCGGTGAAGTTGTCCAGGAATTCAAAATGGGCGGAATATCAAGCGGTGAATATATCGATTCCGACAGCGCAAGTATTACAACCGTTCAGCTGACTAAGGAATGGGAAAAGTACGAGATAGATTTACGCGGGCGTGATTTGTCGTATGTTATTGGCGGATTTGCCTGGGCAACGAATATCGATGTCAACGATCCGGAAGGAGTCGTTTTTTATTTAGACGATATTCGTTACGAAAAAGAATAATTTCACAATTAAAGTATTTTCAAATATCAGCAGCTGCGAGTAGGTAGGAAAACTATTTTACCCGCAGCTGTGTTTCTTTTAATCAAAAGGTTAAGCTAAATATGAAAAAAAACACTGTTTCAGTTTTGGTCGCTTTTGTTTTTGTTGTTTTGGCCGGCTCGGTCTTGGCATCGAATAATTTGCCGCAAAAGGCTAAGCAGGAAACCATAGAAAAAATAAAAGAAAAAAATACTCCTAAAATCGATTCTAAAAAAGTGAAAATAGATCTGACTAAAACCGAAGAGAATGGCTACAAGTTGAGCGTTAACGGCAAGCCTTTTATAATTAAGGGTGTAATTTACAATCCTACTCCGGTGGGTAAGGGATATGATTACGATTTCTTTACGGATGAGAATAAACCTTGGCTGGTTGATGGCCCATTGATGCAGGAAATGGGTATTAACTGTGTCCGAATTTATTCTGTAAGTGACGATTTAAGTAAAGTAAAGCTCTTTATTCGTGATATGTATGAAAAGTACGGTATCTTTACCATGGTCAGTGATTGGCTGGGCCTTTGGGATTATCCCCAGAGTAATTATGCTGATCCCAAGTTCCGGGAGCGATCGAAAGAAAGAATTGTCAGGATTGTAAAAGAGTTGAAAGATGAGCCGGGACTTTTGATGTGGGTTATCGGTAACGAAAATAATTACACTTTTTCCGGCAAAATGGGTTAGGGTTTTTGGTCTTCGCCGGAAGTAGAAGCTTTAACTTCGATTAAAGAACGGAATTATAAGAGAGCTGAGATTTATTATAGTTTCGT
>JAQTSA010000126.1 GCA_028711575.1 Candidatus Omnitrophota bacterium
TATTCATCGTTGCCTATCGGCACAAGCCGTTCAATAATTGCCGAACAGCTGATCCTGCTTTCTTGGTTACGCGGCAAAGCTAAATCTATGAACACCTTGTTTCCGGGAAGCCAAAACTTTTTCGTCCGGCAAAGAAATCCAAAAAAAATAAGATCTAAAAGTTCACCTAAAAAAGCGCAGCCATCTTTTATCAATTTAGCCGTAGCTTTTAGTTTGAATCTTCGATATTTTCTTTTTTCAACAAAAAGATTAGGACTTGGCATTTCTTCTCCATGAATTTTGAGCCAATCCTGGCCATAATTTTTAATCCAATCAAAAGCGGCCGTCGCGATGCCAATTTCCCGGCCTTGCTTTTGACTTTCGATCCATTTATATTTTCTTATTTCAGCTAGAGCTCGAAGATCTTTGAGAAAAGAATAGTTACTGTTCATTTTAGCTTCCTCCTCTTTTTAAGGAAGAAAATTTTATCAGAATATTTCACTCTGTCAAGAATAGAAGCCAAGAAGCCAAGATATCCTGACACAAAAACTAAAAAATTTTTTTATTTTTTCTGAGGGATGATATCGATAATCACAACTTCGGGACGAGAAAAGAAACGCACTCGCGGCGCCGATCCGCCTTCCATACCAATACCGGAACTAACATAAAGAATCATGTCTGAAACTTTATATTTACCGGCTTCAAACCGCTTGCCATATTTAGATAAAGTAACAATCGCGCCATAAAAGGGTAAGGCAACTTGGCCGCCATGAGTATGCCCACAAAGGTAAAGGTCAACGTTAAAATTTTTAAGGTCCAAAGCAAGGTCAGGAGTATGGAACAAAAGAACGTTAAAAACCTCAGGTGACGCTTGAGCTAATAATTCAGGATAGCGGCTATCATCATCAAAAGCTAAACCAAAAAAAGAAATAGTTTCCCCGCTTTTATTCAGAACAAAGCTTTTGTTATCGATCAATTCAAAACCAGTTCCCGAGAATAAATCCAAATCCT
Source organism: Candidatus Omnitrophota bacterium (assembly GCA_028711575.1). Classification (GTDB taxonomy): domain Bacteria; phylum Omnitrophota; class Gorgyraeia; order Duberdicusellales; family 4484-171; genus JAQTSA01. Next base: position 991 of record JAQTSA010000126.1, read on the forward strand.
TATAAAACCAGGATTCAAAATTGCCGCTGACCGCAAGTTTCGCCGATTGAGCTTTCATATTAGAAATTGTGCTTTTAAACAACTCTAAAGCTTTAGGGCTATTGATCGAATCCCCGGTAAAAACAATTATATCAGGCTGATAAGAATTAACTACCTCAACCAGCTTCCGTTCCAGACGAACTTTGCTGTCGCAATGAAGGTCGGAAAGATGAATTATTCGAAAACTGGAATCGGTTAATTTTTCAGTAGTTATTGTCAAAAAAGTTTTTTTAAGCCAGTAAGGCTCAACGAAATAGCCGTAAGAAAAGCAAATCAGCATTATGATAAAAAGGCTATGCCAAAAAATGTCCTTCTTTTGTTTAATATTTGTTTTCCTCTTTAAAAAACAAAAAACCATTCTCCGGAATAGATTTGCCTCTTTGAGAATAACCAACCCAATGCAACTAAGAAAAATCAGTAATGACAGGTTTTGTTTAATCATCTGAATAAATTATCGGCATAAGAGTTTAAAAGGACAATATTGGCATCTCCGATCGTTCGGTTCCGGATAAAAAGGAATATCGACATTAAACAATTCATCAAATATAGTGTTTAGAGCTTCAAGGCAAGCGGAGATAAAGTCAGCGCGATAAGCCGCGTCTTCGTCTAAAAACAATTCTTTAATTTCAAGGTTACGGATATTATAAAGGGCGGCATTGATCTTACCGGGCAAATAACTGCGGGAAAAAAAGTGATAATATAACGGCAGTTGAAAAGAACGGATGTTTTCACTGATTAAGCGCCGGTCGCCTGCAGCTGATTCAATATCTTTAAGTTTTTTAGGCGAAAAATTAGACCCACCGGTTTTATAATCAATAATGATTATCCGGCCATCGGAATATTCATCAATCCTGTCAATAGTATACCTGAAAAGTATTTTGATATCGTTCCAGAATAAAGCGTCCTGACGCTGGTCTTCTAAGGAAATTATTTTACTAACCGCTCTTTCTTTTTCATTATCCAAAAACTTATTAAGCCTCAAGTCAACGATTCTTTTCAACAAAAAAGAATCTGACTTCATCCGCGACGAAATATCCGTAGAAAATTTCTTATCACACAATCTAAAAAAAGTTTTCCTAAAAGGTTCATCAATTATTGGTTTCTTACCCTTAAAAGGCAAAAAAGATTCTTCTAAAAGTTCATGGATAAACGTTCCAATGGTGGTCGCCTGTGGTTCATCTAAAAAGTCATCTTTTTCCCGCAAACCTAACACGTACTGATAATAAAATTGCAAAGGACAAGATAGATAAGTGTTAATCCGGCTGGCAGAATAAGTCTCGGTTTTTAAGAACTCAACCATATCGCGATTCTTTTGAATGCTTTTAGGATTAGCTAAGGCTGAAATCTCAAAACTGACTTTCTTTTCGTCAAAAACTTTTAATCGTCCCTGTTCTTTCTGTTTTTTCCAGATAAGCTCTTCGATAAACCGGCTACGCTCGCTAACGCCTTCGGCCGAATAAATAATGTGCGCTTTTTTCGAAGAATACAAGAGACGCATAAATTGGTAACGCTGAATTTCTTCTTCCTTTTCTAAACGGTTAATCCCTAAAGTAAGCATCACTTCCCGGGGAATAAGCGGTTCATGGATTGTCAGTTTTGGTAAAACAGATTCATTGGCGTCTAAAATGATTATATTATCAAAAGTTAAAGCCCTGGTCTCAAATAGACCGAGAACCTGCGTACCCTTTAACGGCGACCCTTTGAAAGAAACCATTTCGGTTTTTATTTTCCGATCAAATATATTCCAAACTTCAATCGGCAAAAATTCATCTTCACTAAACAAAACAGTTTCCATTTCTTCTCTAATTAGATTTATTTTCTCAAGAACCTTGACATTAAACTGGAATTTGCAAAAATCGGTGTACTCTATCAAAATATTAATCATGTCAGCTAATTTTTGAGAAAAAACTTTACAGGTAAAAACTTGGTTCCAACAGCGGAAAAAACTATCATGAGCTTTAGTTAATATTTTATGACAATCAGCGGTTGAGGCTTCAAAGCCGATACTTTTTAAAGCAGCAACGGTTGATATATATATTTTTTCCTCTTTTTCTATTTCGTCCAGACTAATAAAAAGGCTCCCTGAAATCTCAGATTTTTCATTGGAGCAAAGCATTTCTTCAATTTTGTGAGCCATAACCCGCATAACCGCCGAATCAGCATTAAGGCTTAAATTTTTAATCAAGGGATGCCTTAAAACCGCCAGATATTCTTTGGTATAATACTTGTTGTTCCGCTGGCTTTCGGTCAACTTGTGAAGATTATGGAACAAAACATACAACGGACTCTTCTCTAAAGGATAACCCAATGAAACATTAAATTCGCCAAGGCTCAAAGAACTCTCAGTCAAAAAAGGTAGGATCATATCCGAACGAGGAATTACTACAACCAGATTATCTCCGGCAATTTTGTTTTTTTTAATTATATTATGCGCCAGGCAAACTTCGGAATGAGTGTCAAATGCCTGATAAAAAGATATATCGGGATTTGGCTTCTTTTGCTCCTTAACTTTTATTTCTGAGCCAAACCTATCGGCATTCTTTTTTAAGACCGTCCAATCAGCCTGATCACCCTGAAATAACGCTTTAGCCCGGCCGCTATCCAAAAAAAACTTAATTATTTTTTGTTCGGTTTCATGAAGGAAAAAAAAGTTAGCAAAAATTATTTCTTTAAACTCGTTTAAGTCATAACTGGAAATATTAGCTGAGACTTCCCGGTAACGCATACCCCGGGAATAAAGGTTATCCTCTCTAAGGCGCTGATGATAATATTTAGATAACAAAATAATATTTTCCAGGAGCCAATTGATACTTTCCGGAATTTCATAACCGATCTCAGCACTTTTTTCAATATGTCTTAAAGAATCCTCATCAATAGCTTCAATATCAAGCTGATCGATAAAAGAGACTATTTCCCGAGCCCAGGGAAGAAACAAAGAAAATGATTCTTTCCCTTTTAAAAGCTCAGGAACATATTTTTGAGCTAGTTGATAAATAATAAAACCAGCGTCCAAATCATTTAATTTTGAGGTTATATTTTTTTTCTCAAAGGTATAATCAATAAAATCGTCAATCGATAATATTTTTGGAGGGAAAAAACTGCGGTCGAATTTTTTTGCCAGCTCTTTTTGAAGGAAAAGGGCCGGGCGCCTTCCCCCAAAAACACAAACCACCCCGCTTAAATCCGAAGAATCCTGACCGTATGACCGGTAAATATATTCAGCGGTCTTTTTTATAAAGTTATCTTCAAACCCCCAACTTATAATCTTGTCCTTCATCCTTAAATCATCCTCTAACAGTTTCTAACTTTAAAGAATCAAGATAGAGTAACTGGCCACAGACATCATGATCCGGATAGATTTGATTAACTATCCGGATATACTCAACCATTTGAGCGGTTTGCTCAACCGGGTTTTCTTTTGAACTCTTATAATCGATTATTTTAACAGAAGCGTCACCGACAATAAGCCTATCTATTCTCTTTATTTCACCGAATTTATTCGCTACTTCTTTTTCACAATAAACAGTTCCTTGAGAGACAAAGAAAACTTCTTTTAACCAATCGGCCGCCAACATCGTTTTTACAACCCGCTCGCAATCAGCTATTTCCTCGGAAAAGGGATATTTCGCTTGAACGAATTCCCGGGCTGAATTAATCAGGCTATCTAACGGCTTGCCATAACAGTTGCCAATATATGATAGAAACAAATGATAAATGTTTCCTTTAAGAAGATTTTTTCTTTCCGACAGATAAAACCGGCTATCAAACTCTAATCTAAGAAAACTAAGCCAATCAGAGTAAGCTTGCTCATTTATTGTTATGATGCTTGATGAGCCGGGTTGGCTTTTCGAGGGAAAAGTTTTCTTTTCCCCAAACTCCTTATAACTGTCAGGAATAAGAAAAGCGGCTTTATTCTTGGAAGCAGCGCTTCGCTTAGGTATATAAATATATAACTCATCTTTAGCTCGAGTTAAAGCGACATAAAGGCTATTTAATTCATCAATACAAGCTTTCTTGTAATCACGTAAATAAATAGCATTTAAGTTTTGGGAATAACCGCAATAATCTTTGGTAATCCTAATTAAGCCCAAAAGGCGGCTTTGATCGTCAACAACATGAGATTTCGTCCCTTTAGCTCCGGTATCGGCCGAGATATCTATCCGAAAAAAAGGAATAATCACCACCCCGAATTCCAGGCCTTTAGATTTATGAATCGTTAAGACTCTCACCGCATTATGAGAAGTCACTTTGACATAGAGATCCTCTAAAGGGGCTTTTTCCAGGTAAGCGAGAAACTCATCTAAACCTAAAAAATCATTTTCCTGAGACTTTATTAACTCTAAAAACTTCATAAAAAAAGCCTGATAACCATGAAAATCATTTAAAAGATTATACTTTTGATAAATGGCCGTGATCAATTCATATACTGAAACAAAGCCGACTTTTTTAAAAAATATCGATAGGTAGTCTTCCCAAATATCGGGAAAATTACTTTTAAATAACCGGTAAAAAGGGCCGTCTTTATTTTTTTTGCCGCGATGGACTTCAAAAACAAAATTCCGTAAAATTTCGTTGCTTAGGCCGGTCGCTTTAGAAAAAATATCACCGAGGATAAAAGAAACAAAACTCAAATCATCTATTGGCGAG
>JAQTSA010000127.1 GCA_028711575.1 Candidatus Omnitrophota bacterium
AATTAACTGGTCTATTCACGGCATATCCTCCTTGTTGAAAGGTTAGTAATTGGTAGTTACCATACCTTTTGAGGGTATGCCGTTTTTACTTATTTGTCAATTTGCGAATAATAGTTTACAGTATCAATTTAAAAGTTAAAATATAGAATTTTAGAACCCAGCGGTGTTAATGATTAACAGTTTATAAGATATTTTTTAGTGGTATCCTCACTCAAAAAAAGACAGACTCTTTTTCCTTACTTGACATTAAAAAGAGCCAGCTTATAAATAAAAGGCCCCTGTCTTTTTAAGACAGGGGTTTGGTAGGCGGCTTATATATCTTATACAAATTTTATGTATACCAATAATACTTTCAAATACAATACACCAATATCTCACGAAAAACGTCTGGCCTAGAAACAACCGTTTCGGCAAACTTTTGTCCGTAAAGAAAGGTAAAAAAAGGATTAAAAAACCTGTCTTTTTTAAGGCAGAATTTTGGATGGCTGCTCAAATGGTTTGCCGCAAAAGAGCGGCTGCCCCGGTTGCACTGATTTCGCAACTTTTTGGAGGAACTTATAACATCTTGCCTATCTCAGAAAGTCTCACCTGATATATTAAATTATTTACTTTAATTTAAGTGGCTTCAGACACATAAACCAATCAAAACATTTAATTCCTGATTTCTCAGCTCCCTCAACTCTTTCTTTCGCCGTACCACAACTTCCAGGAGGAGGAACTATAACATCATCTCCTGGCTGCCAATCTGCAGGAGTTGCAATATTATGTTTATCAGCAGCCTGCATAGATATAAGCAACCTTTTTATTTCTTGAAAATTTCTTCCAGAAGATGATGGATAATACATCAAAGCCCTGACTTTTTGTTTCGTATCTATAAAAAACACAGCTCTGACTGCACTAGAATCACTGGCCGAAGGTTGAACCATCCCAAATTTTTTAGCTACGTCCATTGTAAGGTCTGCAATTACAGGAAAGTTGACTTCTACATCCTTCATTCCCTTGTAATCAATCTTTTCTTTGATGGTTCTCAACCAAGCTATATGACTATAATGGCTATCAATTGAAAGCCCAATTAACTTGCAATTCATTGATTCAAACTCTTTTTCCATCGTTGCAAAAGTCATAAATTCAGTCGTACATACAGGCGTAAAATCAGCAGGATGACTGAATAAAATAACCCATTTGTCCTTATAGTCTTCTGGAAACTTAATTCTCCCTTGTGTAGTATCTGCCTCAAAAGCAGGTGCAGTTTCGCCTATTAAAGGCATATGAACTCTTCCACAAACATTTTCTTCCATAACTTCCTCCTGTTTTATTTTTTATTAATCGCTTCCTCTACTTCTTCTGCTCCTTTATTATAAAACTTTTGCTCATCAGAAGCTAATTCTTTTAATAATCTTAAAAATTCTCCTGCGTGAACTTTTTCTTCATCAGCAATATCTTTAAGAACATCTTGAGCTAATTTATTATCCGTTGATTCTACAAGCTGAATCGCTTCATATTCTGCTGCTATCATAAAACGGATTGTAAGAATCAACTCCTCATCGCTTATCTTCTTATCCTTTGCTAACCCTGAAAAAGGCGTTCCAAATTCTGCAACAATACCCTCCTTTCTTATTTCTTTTTCCTACATCTATCGCAAATGCCCTCTAAGACAACTTTCTTACCAAATACTATATATTTATTAAATATGGAACTTGGTATATTTAACTCATCATATTCATCATTCTTAAAATCGATTATTCGATTGCATTTTACACAATGGAAGTGATGATGATTTTCTATATCAGGATCAAATCGTTTTGGCTTTCCATATCCCTCTACAACTTTAATAATCCCTAAATCAGCAAAGGCAAGCACTGTTCTATTAACAGTATCTAAGGAAATATGAGGAAACTTCTCAATAACCCTCTTATGTATAATATCAGTCGATGGATGGTCGATAGCGCTAATTAATTCTTTATAGATTGCGGTTCTTTGCGGTGTAAGCTTTAGGTTGTTTTCCCGACACCTGCTAACAAACAATTCTAATGACTCGGTTTTCTTATTCATAGTCATTACTATATAGGATTAGATCCTATTTGTCAATAAAATTTTGGGGAGTTCTTACGTAAGTGGCTCGACGCTATCACGTCGCCCTTTGAGAAGTCATGCAGGCTCGCTTGCTCAGGCCGGTTTTTGCTTCGCAAAAATTGGCTGCCCCGCTAGGACTCGAACCTAGAAAACAAGAACCAGAATCTTGCGTGTTGCCAATTACACTACAGGGCAAAGATTTAGCAAATTTCGCTAATTATATCAAGAGTTTATCGTTTAATCAATTTTTTTCTTTTAAAGGGAACTTTTGGTATAAAACCTTTGTCTAATTGCTTGAAATAAAAAAGGAGGAATACCATGAAAAAAACAGCTATTCTAATCGTAACTCTGTTAGTCTTGTACAGCGCCAGCCTTTCTCAAAACGCTTTTTCCCGAAACCATAAAACCAGAAATAACCGTAACGCGGTTGTAATATCCACAAAATATTTCTCGCTAGCTCTTCCGGCAGTATCCGCCGGACGGTCGCGCCAAACCATGGTTTGGGTACCAGGAAAATGGGAATTGGATGCCAGAAGACATAGATACGTCTGGGTTGAAGGCCACTATATAGCAGTCGCCGCGCCTGTAAGGCATAACTTAAAACATAACAAAAGATATACCCGAAAAAGCAATTTATATCCGATAAATTGCTTTTATCGATAAATATATAACTTTAACTAAACCAGGATTAAAAACAAGAGTAGACTAAATCTCGTTTACCGACAACGCCGATAAGTTTACCGCCCTTTGTCACCGGCAGAGTGTGAACCCCTTTAGAAAACATCAGTTTCATTACTTCTTCTAAAGGGTCATCTTCAGACAAAGAAAAAACATCTTTGGTCATAAAGTCAGAAACTACTGAATCGGTTTTTTCCTTTTCAAACATTCCGCCAAAAGATATTTCCGGCTCAAACTTTTCAAGCTCTTTCCACTTGTATATTCGGTCTAAGATACGTAACATATCAGTTAAAGTAATAATACCGACTATTCGGTTTTCTTCGTCAACAACCGGCAAACCGCTTATTCGTTTACTTTTTAATATCTCACCAACTTCTTTTAAAGAAGCGGTTTTTTTAACACTTAAAACTTCACGGGTCATTATATCTTTAACTAACATTTAACTCCCTTCGTTTATGGATGTTATATACAAATAATTACCAGTAGCGATCTTCAAACCATTTGTCGGCACGCTTTAAAGCGCCGTATACGCCGCCGGTATCTTTTGCCGCGCCGATTACTGCTCCCCCGGCAGTATGAGTTACGGTATTGCAGCCATTAAGAAAAATTGATGCCGAAAAAACAATGAGACTTAAAACAATAGTTTTCATTACTCCCCCTCATCAGCTTTTGGTTTCGCCCAATAGGCAATCAACCGGTTTAACCTATTAACAACCCCGCTCTTTCCAAGTAAGTCCATAGTTTCAAACAATCCCGGTCCGGTTTTACCGCCGGTTAAAGCGACCCGAACCGGATGGACCAAAACGCCCGGTTTAATTCCTAAATCCTTGGCAAGAGCCCTAAATTTTTCCTCTATCGTCAAGGCATTAAAATCTGTAAGTTCCGATAAAACATCAATTAACGCCGCGATATAATTAGTTATATCGTTAGAAAGAACTTCGCCGGACTCAGGTAAATAATCATAATCATCATAAAAGCAAAATCGTGACCAGTCAAGTAAATCCGATAATTTCGTTAACCGTTGTTTATAAAGATTGACTACCTTTTCAATATATTCCAAGGGGACTTCTTCTGTAATAAAATTATTTTTTGTGAGGAACTCTTTCGTATAAACAGCAAGATCTTCGCTGTTAGAATCTTTTATGTATTGGCCGTTAACCCAGTTCAATTTGTCCATCGAAAAAGCGGCCGGAGTTTTCGCGACTTTTTCTAAATTAAAACTTTTCCTGGCATCATCTAAACTGATTATTTCCCGGTTATCGCCGGGAGACCAGCCTAAAAGCAAAAGATAATTAATTAAAGCTTTGGGCAAATAGCCTAAGTCGCGATACTCCCGGATTGAGGTCGCGCCGAAACGTTTAGACATTCGCCCCCCGCCTTCAGAATGAATCAAAGGTAAATGAGCAAATAAAGGAACCTCAAACCCTAAAGCCTGATACATCAAAATTTGTTTGGGGGTATTGGAAATATGATCTTCACCCCGAACAACACGGTTTATACCCATTAAAGCGTCATCAATAACACAAGCGAAATTGTAAGTAGGAAAGCCGTCACTTTTAATAATAACGTCTTCTGATTTAGGAAGTTCCTGAAAAATTATTTCTCCCCGGATACTATCGTTTATTTTTATCGTTTCAAAGTTATATTTGATAAAAATAGCCCCGTCTTGCTGAAAAGCCAGTCCTTTTTTTATTAAAGTATCGGCATAGCCGCGGTAAATATCGAACCGTTTTGATTGATAAAATATTTCGTCCCAATCAAAACCTAACCAAGTTAAGCTATCAAGGATTTCGTCTAGATATTCCTGTTTTGATCGTTGCTGGTCTGTATCTTCTATTCTTAAAACAAATTGACCGCCGCTACTGCGGGCCGTAAGCCAGGAAAAAAGAGCGGTCCGAGCTCCGCCGATATGCAAAAACCCTGTCGGCGACGGGGCAAACCTAGTCTTTACCATATTGTCCTCCTAAATCAAAAGCTTTTAGATTCAAAGTAAGTACGTCGCCACGGCTTGAAAACAAATCCTTAAAAACCTGACGAACAGTTTTAGGGTTAACTACTTCTTTTTTCGCCAGTAAAACGCCCAAGGAAACCGCATTAATAACTTTAAGAGTCCCAAGCGAAGAAGCCATATCGGATAAAGGCGCTTGGACTAAATTTAAAGAGCATTGTTTTTCAACAGAAAACAACGATCGATTAGTTAAGGCAAACCCCTCGGGCAAAACCCGGTCAAAAAATTTGATCCAACTTGGCTCATTCAGCGCCACCAAAAGACTGCACTGACGAAAAATGGGAGAAGCGATCGGCGCGTCTTTTATCCGTACCAAACAATGAGCGGTACCGCCGCGCATTTCCGCTCCGTAAGAAGGAATATAGGTCGCGTGTTTACCTTCGTTGACAGCGGCGCGACAAAGGAGTTTACCTAAAAGCATAATACCCTGGCCGCCAAACCCGGAAATTAAAATCCGTTCATCGATCATTTTATTTTATCCTGCCTAAAGGAAAATATTTTTCCATATTATCTTTCATCCACCCGACAGCTTCGACCGGAGTTTTACCCCAAACCGTCGGGCACTGGCTTAAAACTTCAACCAAGGAAAACCCTTTTTTGTCCAGTTGCTGCTGAAAAGCTTTTATTACCGCCTTTTTAGCTATCGCTACCTGAACAGGCGTTGAGACCGATACTCGTTCAACATAACCAACGCCGCGTAACCCCGCCAGCATTTCCGAAACTTTTAAAGGGTAACCGTCACCCTTATCGGGATTGCGGCCCCAGGGAGAAGTCACAGTTTTTTCTTTAAGCAAAGTTGTTGGCGCCATTTGACCGCCAGTCATTCCATAAATTCCGTTATTAATAAATACGCAACTGACATTCTCGCCCCGGTTAGCGGCA
>JAQTSA010000128.1 GCA_028711575.1 Candidatus Omnitrophota bacterium
ACAAGAGCAAATCCTGGAACAAAAACCGATAATTATAAAGATACCGGCGATTAATTCGGCATAACCGATAGCATAAGCCCAAACTAAACTAGGACTAAAACCTAAATCAGCAAGGTTTCGTGAAAAAACGAATATACCAATACCGTCAAAAATACCGAATATTTTCTGCAAAGCGTGAGATATAAAAACAGATGCCAAAGCAATTCTTAACGGAATACTCGCCCACAATTTCATCTTTAGCCTCCCCTTGTTCAGGAAAACAGAGTAATCTGTTTCCCTCAAAAAAATACAAGCCTCATCAATAAATACACCTTTCTTATAGCACATATTTGCCGTTTGCACTATTAGTTTTTTCAGGTACAATTGTTTATACGGGATTAAAAAATGAAAATAAATCTGGCTAAATCTTGTGGTTTCTGTTTCGGTGTAAATCGAGCGATTACAATTGCCGAAAATCTTGCCAACAATAATGAAAATGTTGAAATGCTTGGCGACATTGTTCACAACGAAGAAGTTGTAAAAAAAATTAGGAATAAAGGAATTAAAAAAATAAAAACTTTATCCGACGGAAAAGGTAAGACCCTTCTTATCCGTGCCCACGGTATTGACAAAAGCACTTTAGAAAAAGCCATTTCTTCCGGCTACAGAGTAGTTGACGCCACTTGCCAAATGGTTAAAGAAATCCATAATATCGTCAGAAAAATGGAAGAAAAAAATTTCACAATAATAGTCATCGGAGATAAATTACACGATGAAGTAAAAGGAATCGTCGGCCAGTTAGAAAAAAAAGCTTTTGTTATCGACAAACCAAACAGCATACCAATTCAAACAATTAAAAAAATAAAAAAAGCGGCAGTTGTCGCTCAATCGACTCAAGACATTGAAAATGTAAAACAGATCATCACAGTATTAAAGAAAAACATAAAAGAAATAAAGTTTTTTAATACAATCTGTAAGCCAACGCGAACGAAACAGAATGAAATAAAAAAAATGCCTTTAGAAAATGACGTAATCTTAGTTATTGGCTCAAAAACCAGCGCCAACACCAAAAGACTCTACCAAATATCTAAATCATTAAATAAGAACAGTTACTGGATAAATTCAAAAGACGATATTCATAAAATTTGGTTTGAGAAGGCTAAAACAATCGGTGTAACCAGCGGAGCCTCAACCCCCAAAGAAACAACCGAAGGAATAATTTCATTCTTAAACCGACTCTTAGAGCCAAAAGCTTCAAAAAATGATAACTCTTTAAATAAACAGCTTAAAGATAATCTTTAATTTGAGGACGGAGTTCGTTATCATTTAACCATTCAATCGGTATCCATCCCGACATCCCTTTATGTAAACCTGTAAGGATAATTACTTTTGCCTTAGCTTCAAGATAACTTACGTCTACGACAAGAGCTTTAGTATTTTTTTCTATACCTAAAATAGCATCGGCAAAATGTGAATCGGAATATATCGCTTTTCGATAAACCCTTTTGTTACAAAACTCAAGCGACTGCTTTGATATTTCATGATTTTTTTCATCCAACGCTACACCCATCTTTTCCCAACAAAAAGGACCATGGATTTCAATCCGTTTACCGACTAAATCATCATAATCAGCAAACGATAGAGCACAAACCATAACCGAAAAAACTGGAATAAACAAAGCTATTCTTAAGATTTTAAGCATATTTAACCTCCCGGTAATTGATAAAACACCTTCGGTTTAAATAATACCATAATTAACGGCCGATAAGTCTGGCCGGAAAAGATATAAATGTAAACGATTTCAGTAAATAGCACAAAAAGAAAGGTTAAATTCTAAGTTAAAACATTGGATAATTCAGCAGTTTTAAAGATTTAATCAATTTAGAAACCGGCAAACCGACGACATTGTAAAAGCAACCTTCAATACGCTCAATAAATAACCCGCCGAGACCTTGAATATCAAAACCGCCGGCTTTATCGAAAGGAGAAACTTTAGAAAAATAAGCTTCAATCTCAGATTTTTTAAGCACTCGCATATAAATCTTTGTTCGGTCATAATCAGTTACGATCCGGCCCGAATCAATATCAATCAGCGCTAAACCGCTATAGACCCAATGCGGACTGCGGGAAAGAGCGCTTAATATCCGATAAGCTGACTGCAAACTTTTCGGTTTACCGATAATTCTATCTTTAAGGACAACAACCGTGTCAGCAGCAATAACAATACCGGTTTTTTTGCCCAAAGCGGCATATTCAGCTTTCTTCAAAGCATTATTGATAACCAGATTATCGTAACCATTAATCACCCGATGACTCTCGCAAACATCAGCCGGACTTACAATAAAAGGTAAACCCAGCTGTTTTAAAATTTGCTTTCGCGCTTTAGACTTAGAGGCTAAGATAATTTTCCTCATTGCGACGCCCCCTCTCCAGCAAGATATCCGGTCGAAAAAGCTTTTTGTAAATTATAACCGCCACAGCAGGCCGCCCCATCTATAATCTCACCGGCAAAAAACAAACCATTGACCTTTTTAGACTGCATATTCCTGGGATTTATCTCTCGACTCAAAACACCACCTTTTGTTACCATCGCGTTCTCAAATGGTAATGTCCCGAAAACTGTCAAAGGTAAAGATTTTATCATTCCAATTAAGCCTTTTCTTTGGATTTTTGAGATCTGGCTGACTAAAGTTTCCCGGGGAATCTGTAATAAATCAATCACCAGGTCAGCAAACCGTTTAGGCAAGAAATCAGATAAAGCGTTCTTAATAATCATTTTACCTTTAGTTTGATAAAATTTTAAAAAAATGCTTTCCAATTCAGATTTAGTAATATCGGGCTTTAAATCAATAAAAATATTGATCGTATTTTGGTCTTGAATAAAATCCACAATATCCCGGCTTAAATCAATAATTAAAGGACCAGAGACACCATAATCAGTAAAAATTATATCACCAAAAAAGAAAGCCTTTTTACTTATAACCGGGATATAAACTGAAACCGCGCTTAACGATAAGCCTTTTAATGATTTAACCCAGTTTTCCTTGACTTTCAAAGGAACAAGAGCCGGTAACGGTTTTATAACCGTATGACCTAATTGACGGGCAATTCGGTATCCATCACCGCAAGATCCGGTCTGGGGATAAGCCAAACCACCGGTTGCTAAGACAACTTTATCGGCAAAGAATCTAAGTCCGGATTGAGTTATTATTTCAAATTTTTTTTCCGATAAAACGACTCTATCTATCCGAGTAGAATACTTAATAACCGCGCCGGACTCTAAAAGCGCCGCCTTTAAAGCCGCGACAACCGAAAAAGCATTATCATCAAAAGCAAAGACTTTTCCCTGATCTTCGCTTTTAACATCTAAACCGTGATTTTTAAAAAAACCGATAAGGTCATAGTTTGAAAAAGCAGAAAAAGCGTTCCGTAAAAACAAACCTGATTTAGGAAATTTTCCGATAAAACTATCTATATCGGCGTTATTAGTAAGATTACACCGGCCGTTTCCGGTAAGAGCTAATTTCCGGCCAAGAATCGGGTTAGTCTCAAAAATTACTACTTTCATTCCCCGATAAGCAGCACGAATTGCCGCCATAACACCTGAGGGACCAGCGCCAATAACCGCGATATCGAAACGAACCATAACTTTTTATAATTTTAAGGAAACCTGTTTTACTGAGAAGATAATTTCTGCCGGACAAAGTTACTTACGATTTTACTATCGGCCCTGACGCCCACCCGCGATAGGATTTCTTTCATCACCGGGCCCATATCTTTCACCGACTGAGCATTCAAATCAGCGATAACCTGGTCAATTATTTTTGTCAATTCCTGTTCGTTTAAAAGGTTAGGCAGGTAAGCTTGAAGTATTTCAATTTCATCTTCGGCATTTTTTATCAAATCATCTCTACCGGATGAAAGCATGCTTTCTTTAGTATCTTCTAATTGTTTCTTCTGCTTTTTGAGAACAGCAAAAACATCACTATCCTCCAATTTATCCTTTTTTAAGTCAATTGCGACATTTTTCAAAGCTGCCCGAATAAAACTCAAAAAAGAAGAACGTTTTTGGTCTTTCGCCTTTAAAGCCACGATATAGTCCTGATATATTTTTTCTTCTAACATTGCGATGATTATATCACATTAGTTATATTGGTCAACTTTTAGATTCTTTTAAATGTTAGCAATTAAAATTTTGGCGGAACAAAATCCGGCTCATCATCAGCTCCACTGCCGGAAGGATCTTTAATTGGCAGCGAATCTTTTTCTATATAACAAAAAGCGAGATAACCGCGAAGATATAAGGCCAGCAAAGGAAAAAGCGTAAATACCCCAAACCAAGCCGGTTTTTTTAAAAGTCGGCAAATTTCGCACCATAAATAAACGTATAAAATGATATTAACAACCGGCAAAAAAAACAAAAAAGTCAACCATCGCGACTTCTTCGCCGCGCCGCATAAAAGTATCAGCGACAAAGGTATCGGCACCCAAATCCAAGCAAACCAGCTAAATGAGGTCTTAGTCCTAATAGCTATTCGCTGTAAAGTCAAAGAAGAAAAAATATATCGGCCGATACCTAAAAGAACAAAAACAAGAAAAAACCGCTCTATTAGTCCTAAAATTTTTGGTGGAAGATTTAACTCTGATTTATCAGCCAAATTTGAAAGCCTGGCTAACCAGACTGATTTATCAGAAACAAACTTCTCCGAAGAAGTAACAGTTGAATTATAAGCTTTATTCTGGGCAAGACAACCATCACCCACCACTTTAGCGTAAACCCGGCCCTCGTAACGAAGAGTAACTCCGGATTTATCGATCGATAAAACTTCAATCCCATTATAAATGGCGCCTTCAGCGACTATCTCGCCGTCAATTACCGCCGAAGAACTATCCTTATCGATAGTAATACCGCTTAAACAAACGCTTTCCAAAAAAGAAACCTCTTCGGCCAAGGGCTGGCTATGCCCGGGCAGGTAAAAAGAAAAAAGACATAAAAAGACAACAGCAAGCGAAATTTTTTTTAAACCCGGCTTTCGGTTAACCTTCATCTTTTTATAATAACACAAACCATTACTCTATTAAATAAAAAAATATAGAAAAACTTATATTCCATTTGCCGGGTTAGAAAGAATATGTTATTATACACCGATGCTGAAAAAATTAAAAAACACTATTAATGAGAATCTTGGTCTTTTCATTAATAACGTTAAAATAGAACACGAATTAGAGAAATTATCACCTATTTTATTTCAAAACATAAAAGATTTTGTACTGCGCGACGGCAAAAGAATCCGGCCAATGCTTTTTGTTCTCGGTTATAAAAGTTTTAGCAAAAGAAATGCGCCCAACCTCTATCGTAGCGCTTTAGCTTTAGAATTACTTCATGATTTCATGCTTGTTCATGATGACATAATCGACAAAGCTGATACCCGTAGAGGTAAACCGTCAATGCATGTTCTTTTTAATCGCCACTTAAAATCTTATAAAAGAGCAAAATTCAACGGAAAAGATTTAGCAATCATAACCGGAGATATTTTATACGCCCTTGCTTTGGAAGCTTTCCTTTCGGTAAAAGAAAAACCAGAAAACAAAGAAAAAGC
>JAQTSA010000129.1 GCA_028711575.1 Candidatus Omnitrophota bacterium
CGGGCAGCTGGATATCATTATCAATCAGCAATATAAACTCTCCATGAGCCTCTTTAACCAGCAAGTTTTTCCCTTTGCTGAGCCCGGTGTTTCTTTTATTTTCTAGAGTGGTTATCGTTTTAATGGTTTTTAGATAGGCAGTGCTTTTATCGCGGGAATTGTTGTCAAGCACGATAATTTCTTTGTTGGGGTATGTTAGGTCCAGGATAAAGGGAATATTTTGCTTTAAAAGATTTAAGCCGTTGTAGTTGAGGATCGCGACAGTTATTAAGGGGGGGGTGTTCATTTTTTAGTTGGTAAAGTATGCCCGTAAGTCGATGTTTTGATTAAAGTTTGATTGTTAACGCCCGGTTCAATGCCTTTGGGAACGGCCCAGAAAGCGTAAATAAAAAACAAGATCACAAGTAATGTTTCTTTTATCTTAGGTGTTCCGAAAAGTTTGTCTAATTTTCCGGTATAAATTACAAGTTTGTTTAAGTAATGTCCGGATAGAACTGCCAGAAGCGGGTAAATCGGAAGTAGACGGCGGTGTTCCTGCCAGCCCATTTTAATGCCTAAAAAATAATAAAAGATTATTATGTTTACCCAAATAAAAAGGAAACAATAATCTCTGTTAGTTTTTTTGTATAGAGATTTAACGAAATCTTTTAGAGATAGAAAAGCCGGAAAAAATAAAGGGCAAAGGTAAGGGATACCGGTTAGAAAGAATCGCCATGGTTTGGGGCGGGCGTATATCGCGCGTAACCATCCGGTTGGGTCTTTGACTATTACCCCTTTTCGGCTGGGCTGCCAAAAAATGTTGCCATAAACCTGATAGGTCTTTACCAGCCAAAACCCGGAGATTAAAAGAAAACCGGCTGAAAATAGGCTTAGATTGATCAGCAGGGCTAAGGGTTTTGTCTTGAATCGTTCGGTTTTGTTTATCAATTGGATTATTAAAGTAATACCGGCAAATAATAATAACGAGATAAAAACAGCGCCGCCGGATTGTTTAGCTAAAAAGGCTAATCCGCAACCGGTTCCGCTTAAAAAGGAATACCAGTAGAGTTTCTTTTCAATGGCGATTAGAAAGAACAATATTGAAACGGTCATAAAACAGGTAAGCATATCGTCGGCCCATATCTTTTGAGAGGTCATTATTGATACCGGGTTGACGGCAATCATAAACGCGGCGTATAAACCGGCGCGGTAAGAGAAAAAAAAGTGTCCTAAGAGAAAGGTTAAAAAAATTGTACTGATACTGAAAAAAATAGGTACGATTGCCGCCCAAAACTGGATATAGCGATTATCGTAAAGAGCGCGGACTTCTTTAGGCAGCTGATCTTTGCTGAAAAACGGTAAGGCGCTTATGCTTTCGGCGTTTTTTTCCGGTTCGTAATTGAAAACGGTAAAAGGCTGTTCTTTATTCCCGAACAGTTTGTGTGAAGCTATTAAAGCTATCGGCAGTCCCGGCGGTTTATGAAAAATAGGCTGGTCGTAGTAGTTTAGCCCTATTATTTCAAGGGCGTATAATAGATCGCCCTTTGAAACGGGGTTGTTATCTAATGTCGGAAATATTATGTTTGATTGGAGAAAATCAACATTATTCTGGAATATTGGTTTATTCTTTTCGTTTAATGTTAAAAGCGTTGAGTGGAGATCTACTCTTCGTAGATTGTAACCTTTTAGCCCGAGGGTCTTTAGTTTCATCGCCAGAGCGATGTAATGTGATTGGTCTCCTTGCCAATGCGGCAGCCAGAAAGTGTGACGGCGGACATATAGCGCGGTAAGAAGTATTAGGCCGATGAGTATTATCTTAATATTCCTTTCGAAAGAGATATTTTTTTTGAGGTGAGCGAATATTTTTTTTATCATAAATTATAAGTTTATCACAAAAAAAGAAATATTAAATAGGATAACGGAGGTAAACTGTTTATTTTTTGCTGAATTTATATTTTTTTATTTTTTTTGGTTTTTTAAGGGCTATTTCTTTGAAGTGGCGCAGCCAGGATAGAATGCTTTTAGGCGTCTTTTTTTGTTTAATGTAGGCAATATGTTTATGGTTTATCCAAGCGAAGATGTTGGGTACTGTTTTTATAAAGCGGCCGCGAGAAAGGGCTAAAGCTGTAAAAAAAGTGTTAGTAAAAACGGAAGTTGAACGTAATTGCCAGGATTTAAGTAAAGCGAAAGTAAGGATTCTTTCCCGCCATTGGGGTAAAGCGATCTGGTCTAAGAAAAATTTTATAGAGCGGCCGCGGTTAAAAGAGTATTTTATTGAAAGACTTTTTTCAAGGGCCTTAATGATAATTGAGGCGTATCCCTGAAGATCATTTTCTTTGAGTGTCGCGGCTAATAAATTGTAGTCTAACTCAGCCTGAAAGCGAATTAGAAAAAAATGAAGATCTATGAAATATGATAGTCTTTTTGCCGGGCTGTTTCTTTCTTTGATAATAAGCAGGCATAAATGGATAAAAGTCATTTCCTTGTTTAAAAGCTGAATTCTTTCGTTTTCTGTTTTCAAAAAAAAGGGATTTTTCCAGTAATTTTTTTCTTCCAGCTCCGGGAACGGTTTATCGACACTTAAGCCAAATCCTAAGTCCACAGAAAATTTTTCAGCTGACCCGAAGTGGGCTTGAGTAAAGGATTCTCCTTCTTCTATCAGCAGGTGAATGTTTCCTGTTTTGTATCCGCTTTTTTCTAAAAGTTCGGCCGATTGGGAGTAATCGTTTCTTTTTACCAGGATATCAATGTCTTTACTTATTCCTCTTGCGGCTTCTTGGGAATAGATAAGGTCGTTTAAAAAAACGCCTTTAAGCGGGATCGCGGTGATGCCTGCAGTTTTAAACTTGCTTATTATTTCAAGCGTCCTTTGTTTTTGAGAGTGGTAAACCGCTAATGCTGTGAGGTAACGGTTTTTTAGTTTATGGATTTTATTTTCATTGAATAAGGTCAAGAGCCGGTCTTTAAACCGACAGTAGAAAAGACAGGATAAATCATATTCAATTACAGCTTCCCAGAGCTGATCCGGTTTGGGATGAGTTAAGGCTGGTTTTTCATCTGAAGTTATAAAGTTTAGGAGCAAATTTTCTTTTAGGGTGAACAGTTTTTCTTTCATTATTTAAGCGGCTTTTTATTGAGTAATAACCAAAAAAATTTTGCCGGTAGGTTTAATTATTATTTTTGTCATTGTAAAATTATATCAAAAAAAAGATAGAATGAAAGCCGGCAAAATATAAATTCGATTAAATAACCGTGTTGAGCCGGCAATTTATGTTAACTTATTCAGATTGAGAGCGGTGATTTTATGTGATAAAATAAGCATTCCTATATCCCAAACCATAAATAGCTTGAAATAATGACTTTTTTGAAAAAAAACATTACTCTTTTTGAAGATCACACTCAGTCCTATTATGAATGGAAGAAGCGCAAATTCCAAAAAATGCCGCTAGTGCATATTGATGCTCACCTTGATTTTGCTTTTTTCGCGGTTAAAAAACCTGTCCAGGCTTTAGAAGAAGCTAAAAGTTTCGATGAGTTAAAACGTGACCTTGAAAAGTATCTTGGTAAGTGCCGGTCTAATCAACAGATAGACAAACAAGAAAATATAGGTAATTATATATATCCGGCGATGAAGGATGGTCTTGTTAGCGATTTTTATTGGGTTATTCCGGGAAAATTATCTAATAATACAAAGATTTTAAATGACAAAGTTTTTTTAAAAGATCCTTATCGAGGCGGCATAAAATATGAATCTCGAGGAAAAGTCTTTCGCGGGAAAATTTATAATCAAAAATTTATGATTTGTTCAATAGATAAAATAACGGTTTCTGAACCGGTTCTTTTAGATATCGATCTTGATTATCTAATGTATAAGTTAGGGGAAGAAAAAAGTTCTGATAAAAGTAAAATAAAGGGAAAAAATATAGAAAGAAAACCCTGGATGTATCCAAAAGAGTTTGTTGAAACTTTGATAAAGAAGTTTCCTCATCCGGCATTTATTACGATTGCTTATTCGGTCAATGGCGGCTATACGCCAATACTTTATAAATTTTTAGGTGATGAGATTTATTTAAGGCTGGCCGGTTTTACTAAAAGCGATAAAAAATTGTCCGATTTGCTTGATAAAAAGAATATAGCGATTAGAAAGAAAAATATTTCGGCGTTAGACAAAATAGTCTTAGAGATAGGTGAAACAAAAATACCGGGTTCTTTTAAAAAGCGGTTTTTGGCCCACACTTATTTTTGGCTTTTTTATTTAACCGGAAAGGCTAAGTACTATTGCGGCTCAGTCGCTTTAGATAAAAGTTACCGGGCAAAAGACAATAATTATGGATGGGAGTATTTGAAAATCGGAAATTTCAAAAAAGCCCAATCAGAATTTGAAAGAATCTTAAAGGCCGACCCTTTGAATAAATACGCGTTATTAGGGATTTCTCAAATATTTGCCAGAGACGGTTTCTACGAAAAAGCTTATAACTTCTTAAAGAAGGCTGATAATCCGGATAGGGAAGTGTATCTTAATTTAGCCAATTATCTTTGTGATTTGAAACGGTACAAACAAGCTGATTTTTATTTGTCTAAGGTTAAGGTTCTTTTGGGATTTGGTTATTATCTGAAAGCGAGAACGTTGATAGGACTGCGGCCTTTAAATAAAAAATCCGCGATTAACTGTCTAAAAACCGCAGTTTTATCCGGTTTTTGTATTAGCCGGGTATGGAAAGAGGCGGTAAAAGTTTTGACGGCGGCTGATTGCGAATATAGCTTTTTTGAAACAAGATATAACGAATATAAGAACATGCGGTTGAAATCGTCTTGCCGCGGAAAGCCTAAAAAACAGTATTATGAAAGAACAAAGTTTTGAAAGTTTTTCAAAAAACCTTCATAGAACAAATCAGAGAAAACCGTTATATGGCCAGATAGAGCTTACTTACAACTGCCGGTATAGCTGTCGGCATTGTTATTGTAAGAATCAGCCGCGAAATGATCTGGGTGCCGGTTTTTGGAAAAAAATTCTAGATCAGTTGAAAAGTCAAGGGTGCTTTGAAATTACCTTTACCGGCGGCGACCCTTTGCTGCATAAAGAGTTTTTGTCTATATATGATTACGCGATAAAAAATGGGTTTTTGGTAACTATTTTTACCAGTGGATATCCTTTAACCGATGAGTTGATATCTTTTTTATCTGACCAACCGCCGGTCAGCATCGAAATTACCGTTAATAGCCTTAATAAGTTAACTTATGAAAAAATTACCGGCTTTAAAGGCGGGTTTGATAAAACATTTTCGAATATTTATAAACTTAAAGAACGCGGGTTACCGTTAATTTTGAAATGTAACGGGTTGCGGCAAAATAAAAATGAAATTTACCAAATAAAAAAGTTTGCCGAAGAGTTGTTGGGTAAAGGTAAATTTAAGTATGATAGTTTTATTTTTCCCGGATTGAACGGTGAAAAAGCGCCGCTTGATTGCCGGCTTAAACCTGAAGAGATAAAAGAAATTGAGCAAAACGATGAAGATATGTTGCGCCAAAGAAGGGATCAGCTTAAATTAAAAGG
>JAQTSA010000015.1 GCA_028711575.1 Candidatus Omnitrophota bacterium
TAGATGAAAAACAACATCCACGTTTTCAGTTGCCTTTTGGCATAAAAAAGGATCCCTTGTGTCTCCGGGAAAAACCTCAATTTTCTTTTTTGTTTTTTCAGGAATCATTTCAAGCATACCCCAGTCGCTTCTTGAGTTATAATGAATAAAGGCTCTCACCTTTGCGCCTTCATTGATTAAACGCTCAACTAGATGACTACCGATGAATCCTTCTGCCCCAGTAACTAACACTTTCTTATTTTTTAAATCCATCACTCTCCTTTGTTAAAAATATAAAACGTTTATCGCTTCAGATAATCATCAATAAAATACCGGTTATTCATAATATATCCACAGGCGCATCCCGCGCACTTTTTAAAATACATATTTTTCAGACGCTGTTTATATTTCTTAGAAGACAGAACCTCTGCTAATGGTTTTTGTATCAAATTATCAATATCCCCCAAGGCCCAACAACCACCATAAATATTGCCAAGCGAATCAATAAGAATTCTTTTTTGAGAAATAACACATAAACGTTTCGGTTGACGAGGTTCTTTAAAATACTCTAATATATAATCAAAAGACCTACGGCTTCCACAAACAGATCCAGGATTCTCTTTCTTTAATCTCTTCAACTTTTTTATCAAATTCCGCAATCGATATTCATCTTTTTCAAAAAACAAAAAATCTTCTTTCTTGGCGCCATCTTTGAAAAAATAAGAATTATTCTCAAAAAGACAAATCACTAACTCAGCGCCCATAGAAACGGAATAAGAATAGACTTCATCAAAAAAATCAATAGAAGGCTTCATCAAAACATAGCTGATTTGTAGCTTAAACGGGTATTCTTTTTTAAGTTCTTTTAAAAAGTAAATAGCTTGAGAAACTTTTTTAAAAGCACCTTCGACTCCTCGAATTTTATCAAAATTATCACCTAGAGCATCAACTGAAATAGCAAAGAAATCAACCCCAGACTTAACAAGGGCTTTAGCTCTATCTTCATCCAATAGAAAGCCATTAGTTGACACAGAAACGAATAGTTTCAACTCCTTAGCAAAAACGATTAATTCTTCTAAATCTTTACGTAAAAGAGGTTCTCCTCCGGAAAAATTAACGGCTACAACACCCTTTCTTTTTAAGGCACAAATAATATCTTTCCATTGCTCTGTACTTAATTCTTGAGACGTTTGCTGACGCCACTGAGAACACATAATACACTTTAGGCAACATCTATCGGTAATATTTAAACCTGCCATATCCGGTTTAAAGCGAAAAGCCCTGTATAAAGGGTTAAACCTACGAATCATTTCATTAGCACTAATATCTCTTAATCTCATAAACACTTTTCTCATGGAATATCCTTTTTTAAAAATACCTCTAAATTGCTGTGATTCACTGGGATAAAATATTTATTCGCATACTCAATGCCATGGTTAATCATATCAGAAAATTTTTGATCAGTCATATTCTCTAAACAAGATAACGAAGAGCTAAAGTCAGCGCTACTGGTGATTCTTGAAACCATTCCATCATAATCATAAAGTGGATCGGGACTGATTAGATCTCCCAAATCAGCATAAATTACAGGCCGGCCGAAACTTAAAGCCTCTATTGCGACCGTTGAGGAAGTATACATCACAAGATCTGACATTTGCAGTAATTCAACCAATTGACCCGATGAGCGTTCACATCCCTCAACAAGTCCGCCAGATTGATTTATTACTTGATTTAGATCTATTGTAGGGTGAGATCTCAAAAAAAAGCGACACCTTCCTTTTAGCAATCGAGCGCAATCATTTGCCAATTTAACCAAGCCAATGTGCTCTTGGACGCTAGAAGCCATAATTACGGCAACATTCAAGCCTTTAGATTTTTTTAAACAAGTGCTTTTAACTCTAGATGAACAAGGACTTTGACGTAAAGCACATCCTGAAATAACCTGAGCTTTAAGAAAGCAATTATTCTTTACTATTATCTCACGAGTAATCTCTCCTAAAGTAACAACTCTATCAGGAAAAGGCATAAGATCTTTTTCTTTTTGAGAAAATATTAAATTTAAGTGTCTAGGAGTCAAAGCTACATGCTGATATCCTACAGCAACAGCCTTGGGACAAATTTCTCTCAAAGCAATCAACATCATCTTTTCCCAAGGATGCATTTCAAAGGGATAAATAAAATGTTCTGGTCTTATCCGGCTAAAAAAACACAAAGCTGAATTATAAAACAAAGAATTTGTAAAATACTTTGTAGAACAGATATCTTCTTTTATCGCACTTCTTATAAGTAAGGAAATATCTACCCCCCTAAACTGATTTATCCCAAGCCAACTTATCGAGGAATAAAAGCGCCGTAGATTTTCCCAAAAACATTTGACTAAATCGACAAAAGAAACAGACTGATTGATAGTAATAAAATCATTAGTTAAAAGCTTGCTCAAATTTTTCACACAGTTATGATACGGTTTAAGAATTAAAGAAAAAATAAGATATGGAGTTTTTATATCTCGCAAATATGCCAAAAGCGGCTCAAAATAGAGATCTTTGTATCCCTGTCCCTTGAAAGAAGCTTGGTTTATCAATGACGCAAAAACAATTTTTTTAGTTTTAGGATAAATAACTGAATTCTTTTTAGTTAAAAAGAAAATGTCAGAGCAATGCCTGATTAAAGCCCTAAAAAATGAATATAGTGGACCAACTGGAGTAAACTGCTTGATTAACCATTTCAAACGTGGTCTGGAATAATTAATAACTTTTATGTTTTCCCTCTTGGCCCATGCCTTCATTTGACCAATCAGATAATCATCCTTAGTTACCACTAGGATTGGCTGATTAGCGTTAGCTGAAAACGCCTCAACTATTCTTAAGAAGAAAAATACCTGACCGAAAAATTCACTAGCTAAAGGGTTTTTATCAGTAAAATTAAGACGCCACCAATGAATAGATGCATTTAATTCATTCAGAGAACTTACAAAGACACGCAGTTCTTTGGCAAAATCAAAAGACAACTGTCGAGGTAGCTCCTGCCACCCAGCTTGGCCAAATAGCGTTTGTTCAAAAAATAAGGCCGATGAGTGATCATTGACGGCATAAAACCCTTTATGTGACCTGATAATAGACTTAAATTTTTGGCCAGGTTTAGAAAAGATATATAAAATTTTCACGATCACCTAATCTAACGAGCGATAGGTTGTTGAAATTTGATTCACTCGCTCCTTTAAATCAAATCTAGAATTAAATACTGCAACGTTCGATTTATCTTGGTTCCGCTGGTCGCAATGCTCACAAATTAAATGCGACTGAGAAAAATTGCCTGAATCATGGAAAGACTTTATCTTAAGAAATGCTTCAGAAGAAAAAATTTCGTTAAGGCTCTGGGTTTTTAAATCACCCAAGGTAAGTTTTCCGTCAAAATCAAAACAACACATATTTACCGTTCCGTCAACTTGAACCTGAAGTGGCCCTTTAGAAGGTCTGGAACAACTATGATTCATCTCTGACTGAACCTGCCTATAATTTCTACCATCAACCCAATTGTGGGGATGCCAAACCTCTAACAGATCAACTTTATCTTTCCAAAATTCGATCCAAGAATTAAGCAAAGAACTATTAATCCCCTGGATAATATTATACGTCAAAAGGATCTGGGTATTTTTTTTTATTTTGCATATCGCCTCAATCGCATCTTTTACACGCTTATACATAGCCTTGTTAGCTATTCCATGAGCTCGGGCATAGCTTTCTGAATCATGGCCGTAAATGCTAACTCGGATTGATTGAACGCCCAGATCTTGAAATGCTTTAAACCGATCTAACGTAAGAAGGGACCCGTTGGTCAAGATCAGCGCGTCCATCTTAGGGTTTCGTCCTTTAGCATATTTTATCTTATCCTCAAGCCCCGAATCAAGTAAAGGCTCTCCCATTCCGGGAAAAGTTAAAGTATTATATTGATTAGTCTCACTCATTACTTTATCAAACAGCTGCTTAAATAACTCCAAACTCATGGTTTCAATCTTTCTGGTGATCTTATCTCTTGGACAAATAATACAGTTATAATTACACCTTGTTGTCACTTCGAATCTCATATCATTGCTAATAGGTATTGCCATCTTGCCTCCTGTTACCTTAAATCATTACAACCTTTCGCGCGCAACAGCCATGCGCACAATACGATGAAACATCGGTTCAAAATAATGCTTAAAAGGGAATCTATGTGAATAATAATATTTGTAAAATAATGGACTCTCTTCAAGAAGAATCTGATCATCCTCTTGCCAAGGATAATTTTTATACTCTATTCTTTCTCCGCAAGGTAAAATCTTTAATTTGCGATTGCAACAATAAAAAAAGTTATCATCATTAGATGTTTGTCTTATAAGCGAAAAATATTCCCTTATCATCTCATTGGTCATCTCTTGCATTGAAGAAATATTAATAGATAGATCAAAACGTTTTTCCCTTAACAAAGAAATATCTTTAGCCCTACAATACATAAAATCACACTCGTTAGCATTGTTGCCGGATAACAAATCATGGGTATTTGAGCTG
Organism: Candidatus Omnitrophota bacterium; assembly: GCA_028711575.1. Lineage (GTDB taxonomy): Bacteria > Omnitrophota > Gorgyraeia > Duberdicusellales > 4484-171 > JAQTSA01. The sequence goes on from JAQTSA010000015.1 coordinate 4,527, forward strand.
AAAACCTTCTGAAGATTCAAAGCTTGAAATAATAAAATTGACCCGATATCTACAAGTATAATGCAAGCGTTGGGATAAATACTGCGAATTATCGCTGATAGAAAACCATAACCATCACCTATTATCAAAACCTTAAAAGCATCTTTGGATTTAAAAGGCAAATGTTTTCTTATTAAAGCCAAAGAGCAAAGCTGACGAAATACATCATATGACATATAAGAAGAAAATTTAGGTAAAACATCTAAGGCAACCTTTATTAACTTCTCTAAATCCACCCTATCAGGCATCTTTCTGAGATATGAAGAAATTGTAAAAGCGCTGGCAAGCTTATGCCAAGGCTTTTGATGATACATATCACCAAAACCACAACCAACTGCCACGATTCTCCCTTTTGGATCAATATTAACATTAGAAGCTTCTGAATATTTACGCCAATGAGAAGAATACTCCTTTGCTTGCTGTTGAGATTTTAAATAATACTGATCATAAAGCTCTCTAATTATTTTTGGATAAGGCAATAAATCAATAGTCATTTTTTACTCTAGATAGCTAGCTTACTAACCATATCCCACAATTTAGGATACAACTGTGGCCAATATTCTTTAGGCAATATTTTTTTCATACCCGTTTTATAAAACAAACCCCGGTGTTCCTCGTCTTTGGGAAAAGAAGAATTACCTTTAACCTGATGCCCCATAGATGTCGCCACTAGACAAGAATTATCATACTCAATATCTAAAAAACGGCAAATTTCTTTAGCAGTTGGCGCCAAATATTCCAAAACATGATTAAAATTAATTAAGCATATTGAATCAGGATATTTTTGTTTCAAAATCAGGTAATCAACTACCTTATGCCACCAATGTTCCCAAGCCTCCTGGATATACTCCGGACGAATCCCTGAAGAACGAAGCTGACCCTTAACAAAAGAATGATAATAACTTTCAAAAGGACGAATAGGTACTAAACATTTTAATCTATTGGTACGGGAAATAACAAAATTCGTTTCAGCCCGCATACCTGAGCCTACCAGCATATAAGAAATTTTATTCTCACGGCGCAGAGGATCTAGATAAGTTAAAGCCTCTAGATAAATCCAAAGTACATCCATAAAAGTAGCAGCCTGGCGTATAGCCTGAGCCTGCTCTTCTAAGCGAGATCGATAGGCTGAATAATCAAGTTTAACTATCGTATCTTGATAATCAAGAGCGTAACCCTTTCCTGGCTGCTGAGTCCCTGACCAAATAGCAGCTTTTCCCGAAGAAGTTTGCCTTGATATCTCACTTAACAACCGCCACTTATCATGACCACAGCCATTACAATTTAGAATGTACTCCACATTACCTTTACTTTCTAACCGCTGTTTAACCCTAAACGGATCTTTATGTAAATCACGAAAGATATCACCTAAAAAAGAATCCTCTCCCGGTACCCTTGGTAGTTGCGGATGGTTATCCATCATAGAATGTATAAGATGGTTCCCATTACGAGATGGACCAGAAATAAAAAGAGCCGAAACCGATGATGATGGCTCATCAATGCCCCTACCCCAATAAGGATCATCACCTAAATCCGGCATTGACCAGAATGATTTTAAAGAATAGGGCGATAACTTATCAAATCTTTTTAGATTTTCCCTAATTATCTCCAAGCTATTTACCATATTTACTCCCAAATTTACTTAGCTATCCCAACAAAACTAAACCTAAAACAAGGCTATATATTCTCAAAAAACTTGTTTTCTTGTTAATGCCCCCAACCAAGGCATTGGACAGACTAAATACCCAAAGACTAACATAGCAAGAAAACGTATAAAAAAAATAGCACAATTTGCCTGGGCAGCTCCCAGAGGTCCATTGAGCTTAATTAATGTTGGATATAACAAAACTCCTATAATTGTTATAGAAATTGATATCAAAGCCAAAAGTTTCATCTTTTTAAAATAAAATATATACCCGCTCACAGTTACATATAATCCGTTAAAAAGGGCTCCAGCGCAAAGCCAATTCAAATGTATATTGGCAGATTGATATCTTTCTCCGGCAACCACCTTTAAGAGGAAAGGTACCAACAAAGCAAAGAATAACATGCCGATTGTCATAATTACCCCTGTCTTATAAGTTGCTAAGACTAGATATTTTTTACTCTTTTCTTTTGCTTCTTTCAAATGCTTAAAAAGTATGGGTGTCCAAGTAAAGCCAAAAGCCGCGATTACAATTCCGGTAACACCCACTATAGTTACAGCTACGCTGTAAATCCCTGTAGCCGCCGGGCCTTCATAAGAATTCAAAAACAATCTATCCATACTGCTTAGCAATACAACACCCAAAGAATGAATAAATACAGGAAATCCATAAGCAAAGCTATCTTTCATTACTGTAAAATCAAATACCGGCCGCCAAAATCCCCGGTTTTTCAGATACCAAAGAGAACCAAAACCAGCTATCAGGCGTGTAACAAGGATTCCGGCAATACGACCTTGCCAAGACATAGACATGCAAAAAATAAAAAAAAGGGACGCCATCAATTCAAAGGTCATATATAGCCCCGAAAATAAGGAATAAACTAAAGGCTTTCTTTCAAATACCGCTAGCTTTTGGGGATAAGAAAAAAAAACCGACAAAAGCCCTAAAACAGGTATCAAAAATATTATCCGTCCCGATAGATTTAAAGCATTATTTACTCTTGAGCCAAAAAGTAAAAAAAATAAAGCAATTAATAAACTAACACCAATATTTATCAAACAAGTATTAAAAACAAATCTAGCAAAGCGATCTGGATCATCTTGGCGGTCAAAATAAGCTCTTATTACTGAATTTGCGCCTCCCATAACTACCACCATCTGGGCTATATTTAAACAAGCCAAAAAAGATGCCATAATGCCATATTCTTCAGGTGAAAATCTCCTGGTTAATATAGGTAGTAATATAATCGGTGTAAACCTAAAGGCCGTGTTTGCTACCGAGTATATTAATACAGAGCGAGCCATGCCACCTTTGCCGAAAATCTGAAAATTCATATTTTTCCTGCCAACTTTTCAATAAAACGATCTAAGCCGCGACTATCTAAAAAATCATCAAAAACTGACTTATAGTTAAGTCGCCATTGATTAAAATTAAATTCACTTATACTCAAAAAATGCTTAACTTTTTCTATCAAATCTTGTTGATTAGAAGCAACAATTCCACAATCCTGATAAAGCGAATTAGAAAAAGAACCTGTAACATCAAAATATATACCTGGTATACCTGCACAAATAGCTTCAAATGCCGACGATGTAAAAGGGTAGGCAATGACCAAATCAACCCCAGCAAGAACCTGACAACGAGCAGTGTTATAATCCATAATCTGACAACGAGGATGATTCTCTAAGGCTTTAATTGCAGCAAACATTGATTTATCGTTAAGCATTAATTCATAATAATTCTTGGTTTTTTTAGGCTTCATTATGATCCGCAAATCGGCTAATTCCTCCAGCATACGCCATATCCCCCTATAAAAAAAATAAGCTGTTCTGGGGTTTGAAATACAATGATCACGATATGAGCTATCAAAAACAGCTATCGTAGGATTAACTTTAAAATCTTGTTGATCTAATTTTTTATAGCGTTTAATAAATGTGCTCCACAAACAGCCAGCCTGAAAATGCTGACTTATCTGATTATGCATAGAAGTGAGGATCTTTTCCATCTCTTTGTTCCAATAAACAACACAAGTATAATGCATAAAACTGTAAAAAATAAATCGGTACTTTACCTGGCTACTTTTAGGAGCAAAATAATTGCTAAAATTATTAGAATCCATATATAGATATGAGCGAGTTTTATGTTTTTTTTCTAAAATAATATTTCGGCAAAGGGCACTTACTGAAACATCATGATGACCGATTACGTTATCTAAATGCACCTTTGATGAAAAACTTTCCCATAAGGCAACTCCCTTAGCAAGAGAATGCGCAGTTTTAAGCAAAAAGACTTTTGTAGCAAATAGAGATAAGAAAGCGGCTTTAAACATTTGTAGCCAGGGGCCAAACAAATAAAAAGAATTTAGACTGGTAATATAATTTAACTTTCTCTCGTTGATAAAATCAATTTCACATTTAGTAAGTTTTACAAAAGTATGGGGGATAAAGACCACTTGTTTTTTGGTGATAAGTTTACCATCTATAAGGAAATCAAGGCCTTCTATACCATTTTGGAACTGTCGATCCCTAGACATTATCATCACTCCATAAGACCAAGACTGTAATTTTTCTCTGCTTACTAAATTTTTTAAGGCGATAAAAAAACTTCTCATAATAATTACTGTCATATAAAGATGTCTCAGAAGGATCTCAGCTATAATTGAAAACCAACCCTGCAGTAAATTAAGAAAAGTAAAATTAGCATATTTATGTTCTTCTAAATATATGCCAGCCCCTAGAGTAAGCTTTCTAAAAAAACTATAGTCTACTGCCTGCTGTATTTTTGTTTTAAAATAATTAAAATTCAAGTTGGCTGAGGGAACAAATTTAACCGGTGAATTAAAATAACTGCTAAGATGACCAAGGAGTTGGTTAAGGTAAAAAAATCTTGCAAGATGCATAGCTAACTCTTTTTTTATAGCCAACTGAGCTAACGAGCCTAATTTAGCCGTCAACAACTTTACAAAACAACTAGCAGATAACTTATCAAACACAGGATCTATAGCATCAAATGCCCGATCAGTCCAGAGACCATCATAAATATCCTCTTTCCAGCTAAAAGCTAAATGTTTTATTCTGCGGCCTAAAAATTTATTCCTCAGTGCCCAAGCTAAAAAACTACGGGCTTGAGGGTGGGGTTTTTTTAAATAAAAAACGCTTCTTCCAATAAAAGACCAAAAACAGGCTAGAACGATATCGCGCCGGGTCATTGACTCAAAGATGATTGGACTTTTAAACTCAGCCGGTTTTCCTTGCCGATTGATTGCTTTGGTATGTCTTGGTTTTATTCGTTCTGCAGCTTCCATATTAAAAAAATTATATCTTATTGGCAACAAACCACATATGCGAAAATAGCTGATTTTGTACAAGAAACTCCTGAAATCTTGCCCCTAGAGTATCCCATTGTTCAATTAATACTTTTTTTAAGAATTCTTGTCGAGAAATATCAAATTCACCGTCTAATACTTTTTTTCTTACAAGTTCGGCATCTAGCTGCCCAGGAGTCAAAACTTCAATAGTCTTGAATCCACATGACTCTAATAGCAAAGCCAGCGAGTCAGGATGAAAGTAATTAAGATGTCCTGGTCCACCGATGCTATTTGACTCTTTACCCAAAACAGATAGATCAAACCCTTTTATATTAGGTGTAGTAATCATTATAAATCCGCCTCTGGGCAGGGCTTGATTACAAGCATTTAAAAAATCCTTTGGCCAAAATAGATGTTCAATAAGTTCAAAATTAGTAATTACACTTACATTGTTGATTTTTACATTTTCAATCATATCCTCAACAACTTCTATACCTTTTTTGCGACAAGTATCAGCCAGGCCACTTGATGGCTCAACCGCTATAACTTCCCTAAAATAATCCATTTTCATTATTTCTTGACAAAAAGTTCCAAAACCAGCTCCGACATCCATAAGCGTTTCTTTGCCGATATTAAATTTTTTAGATAATTCAATAACTTTTTGGGCTCTAGGGTAAAATATGTGCTTACGGCGTGAATCTTCTGTAGCCGGAAATATTTTTTCATTCCAAAGCTTTCGGCTTTCGGCATTAGCATAAAATTCTTCAAGCATATTTATGGAAGGTCTAGGATTTATAAAAACGGTATCACAATTAATACAAGTCACAAAATCAAAACCTCTTTTATTAAACATAGGAGTGTTTTTATTTGATTCACAGGCCGGGCAGTTGATACTTACGAATTCATCTTTGCGTAAGACTATAGCTTTAAATTCCTCAGCATTCAACTTGCGATTTTCTTCTATTAATTTTTTTGGTCTTATTTCTTCTTCATTCATGGGCTTAATCTGCTTATACCAAAACTTTACTGACCTACTTGCTTACTCCTATCAACATAATGTTTGATAGAAAATATTTTGCCCCTTATATTAATTTTTTCTTCTACTAATTTTCTGGGCAAACAGCATTCTTTACATACTTCTAATTTTTTATAAGTATCTTTTTTCCTTTGCAGCTCTCTCATCTGGTTTAACTTTTTACCATTCCAAATCTCTTTAATCGATTGGGTATTTAGATCTCCCACAATCTCTTTATTCATCTCATCATAGCTACATAACAGAACCTGTCCATCAGAGCCGACGATAAGACGCTGCCAAAGTACAGGGCAAATAAAATTTTTATTATATACAATATCCTTATCTTTATGTAGATAATCTATGAGTGTGTTTATCACAATCTGCTCTACATAAGGAGAAAACTTATCGTAAAACTCTTCGGGATTATCCTTAATGGCTGGCCAAATAGTCTGGATGCGAAGAACAGGTTTTTTGCTGCCGAACTTATCTTTAATTTTTTTAAATTCCTGTATCTTGCTGTAACTCTCCTCGAATTTTGCCGGTTTGCGTATACTTTCATAAGTTTTACCTAAACCATCAAAGGAAATTGTCAGCCAATCCATACCGCATTCAACCAACTGACCAAACATCTGACTATCAAGGGCCAATAGATTTGTAAGCGAGGACACCTCTTTTATGCCCTGCTCTTTGGCGTATTTAATCATTTTAATTATATCGGGGTGAATAAACGCCTCCCCTCGTAAGCTGACTCGAATTGAGTAAACCTTATTTTTTACGCATTCATCAATTATTTTTTTATAAAGTTCAAAATCCATAAGCTGCCTTTTAACCCTCCGCTTAAAGGTATCGGTCAAAGTATAACACATTGGACAAGCCATGTTACAAGCTGAAGATGTTTCAATGTCTACATGAGTAGGAAATTTAGTAATCAAATTAAACTTAGGAAAATAATTCCATATAATCCGATTTTTTATATAAGCGAATAAATGTCCCTGGCCCCTGCCATAATGAAACCTTAAGGTGTTTAATAAGCCATTAATATTCCATTGGTTGCTGCTAACTTTCATTTAATTCTCTCCTAAACCTTATTCTTTTCTAACTGATATAAGCAAAACAATCTGTGACCCATCATATTAGAATTAATCCACTCTGGAGTAATTCCGGAAAATTTATTTGAAGGTGTTTGCCCAGTATAAGGATCCTGATAATCTAAATAATTTATAGCAGTCATAATTTCCGAAATATAGGTTTGAGCATGTATATTATCATAGCTAAAATCAGATAAAAACTTATTAAGACCCTTAAGGGAGAAGAAATTTACATGCTGATCTCCTCCAAAAGTAGTGCTTTTTTCCCTAAGTAACATAGTTGCAAACCCATTTATATTAGGGATCTCAATCACCAATAAACCTTTATCGTTTAGATTCCTAGTTAGGCAAGTTAAAAACTCTCTAGGGCAGACAATATGTTCTAAAACATTCCAGAGCGTTATCATATCAAATTTTTTATTAAATTTTATATTTTCCAATATATCATTATAGATTTTTATACCCTTTTCTCTGGCTACATTACTTGCATATTCGTTTAGCTCTATACCAGTTATATCCATGCCTCTTTTTTTTGACCGTTCGAGAAATACACCAAGACCACAACCAATATCAAGCACCTTATGTATATTGTTGACTTTCGACAAAATAATATCTAAACAATAATCAAATCTCAGGATATCAAGCTCTTCATTCATGGGAGAAGCTATCATTAGATGATGGGCATCAGTAAGATTGTGAGATTTGTGATAGTCTTTAAGAATGTCTTCTTTTAAAACCTGTTTTGTGTAAATCATATCGCAAGAGCTGCATCTTACATGCTCAAAGCCAAGTTTTTTAAAAATTATAGTACTATCGCTACTATTACATACTGGGCAATCCCTCAAATTATATACATTTTTTTTAAGTGAATCGTTAGAATCTACTAGCGACTCTCTAAATTGCAATGCAAGCTCAGCATATTTATTACGTCCAGTTCCCGTGATAATCTTATTGCCGTATTTTAGACGACCATCAAATTCATTCTTGTCTATCATTTCAAATTACCTGTCTTTTATAATTCTGGCTGGATTTCCAGCCGCTATTGTATAGGGTGGAATATCTTTAGTTACAATTGAACCGGCGCCAATAACGGCCCCATCTCCAATGGTCACATTAGGTAAAATCATTACATGAGCTCCTATCCAGCAATCTTGGCCAATACTCACATGGCCAATTCCTGCTTTTTGGTTTAAGATCAAAGATCCTCTGTCAAAAGCATGGTTATGATCCAAGATGTAACAAAAAGCAGCAATTTGAGTATAGCTGCCTATACTAACCCTACCTTTAACAGCAATAGTGGTATATCTCCCAAGAGTGACCCAGTCTCCCATGCTTAGCTCTGGTTTTGGTTTTGTAAGATGAATAAAAGTATTTTCGTTAATTAAACAATTATCACCGATCTGCATTTGAGCATTATCACACATCCTTAATTCAAAACCCCGGCGAACAGCTATATTACTGCCGGCTTTTATCTGAGATTTTCGCTTTAAATACAAGAAACCGCGAAATAAATCTATCGGTCTTCTATTAAAAGATGAAGACTTATCTTTGTGCCTATCTCTGGTTACAATTTCTTTGCTATTATTTATTTTATCGTCCATCTTTAAATCCCTTTTACTTTCAACCAAATCCTAAACTAGCCTCTAAGAATATTATTATTTTAATGACACCTGAAAATAAGGAAGAATTGTTCCTCCGAAACCTAATTTAAACCAACCTCTCTGAGGACTATTAACCCCTTCCAAATCCAAATAATCTATCGAATAATCTCGAGATAAAATCTTAAAGGCATCCCAAAAGCAAATAGCTCCTTTATAAGCTTGGCTAGCTTTTGGATTCGGTGCACCAAAGATTGAATAAGCTCTTTTAGAGTCAAAACCAAAAATAGTAATATAAATTATTTGCCCGCTGGAATCATAAGTAACACAAGAAACAGCCTTTTGCTCATCTAATATATAATTAGCAAGATTTTCCATACGCTTTAACTTTTTGTTACTTACTGAATAGCCTTGGCTTTCTATAAGCTGTTTATAAAAACCGATAAAATCTGCTGTCTTGTTTTCTAATTTTGTAACAATCCCGTCTTTTCTAGCCTGGCGGATATGGCGCTGCTTTAATCTGTCTAACTCTTTAAAAGCCGGTATTTCATTTTCAGGACAATCCTGGCTTAGCGAGCTAATATTTAGATAACTGGTATATTTTAAAGTTAAACAAAATCTGGGTTTATCAGGAAAATGATAGTTATGCCAAAGAAAGGGACGAAAATCCTCAAAATGAGGGGATAGAGTCATTTGGACTTTATTGTATTTTTTTACTAATTGATTTATTATAAATTCAGTAATCTCAAATCTCTCAAACCTAGCCCTATTCTTTCGCTGAGGTTGATCGCTCTTAAAAAGGATACCATTATAAATAACTAATTCATCAAGTTCTGTTTGACTGCTATCATCGGATAAGATTAAGGCTACTCCAGCCTTTAGCTGCTCGCCTTGATAAATAAAATTTAAGCAATATTTTCTTCCCAAAGTACACAAATATGCTGAATCAGTAAATATCGTCCCTTGGTCTGAAGCCTTAACTAAATCATCCCAAAGTTTAATGTCGCCAGCCTCAATCATTTGATATTTATCGCTCATATTTAACCTTTTTTAAAATACCTTTTTTTTCTAAAAATATTGCGACCTCGTATAAATCAGAAATGGAAATATCAATCTTACTGCTTATATCGGCCAAACAAGTCTTTCCGTCTGATAAAAACAATAACCAGGAGATAATATCCCTTTGGGTTTTCTTCGACTTATTATTCTGATTAGGGTTTAATCGCCCGCCTAAGACAGGATAACAGCCCAAGTTCGATAACATTGCTTCACAATTTGGCTTTGTATTTATAAAGGTAAAATTATTATCGATCTTATCAACTTGTTCAATTATATCTAAATATAAATTAAGACTCACATTTATAGCCTGCGGGCTGACAAAACCAAGATTATCCAAACTAGTATGATAATAGGGATATTCATAATATTTATCCTTACAAATTGAAACTGTATTTATTCTAAAACCGATTGATGAAAATTGTCTTTCATCACTGCCATTAATATCAAAAGGATAAGTTATAAATTCAATATTATTATCCTGAAATATTCTTTCAATAAATTTATTTAAAAAACAATCAGGGTTGTAACTTTGTTTGTAACTAAATTTCCCCTGACCCCCTACACAAGTAATTACAAATCCGGCATTTATTTTTCTCATTGCCTCTTGATTATTTGCGCAATAAGTTATAGCACCTATAGTTTCGGGAACAAATATTATACGGTAACTAAAATTTAGCTTTCTCTTTAAGAGTTCTTTGCCCAAAAAAGCAGTAAGGATGGCACCGCTCAAATTATCATTGGCTAAAGAAGGATGGCAAATATAAGTTGAAATAAGATATTCCTGGGGGTTTTGGCCTTGGATTAACAATTCGCCAATTGTCAAGGAGCCATCTTTAAACCCAGCATCAATAAATACCTCATACTCCTGATCCTGGCTAAAGTACTTCTTAAAATCATTAAAGCTTAAACAGAATCCCCAATCATTATTATAATAGCTAGTCCTATAAGGAATTGCCTGGGGAAGATCTTTGAGATAATGCAGATGTTTTATTATTTCACTAAATTTCATCTTTTGCCTAATAGCGGTACTATAGCTTACAACTGCGAGATTATTTTTCTTAAAATCAACAATCTTTTCTCCCCGGCTATTCTTAATATGGGCATCTTTAATAGACCACTCCCTAGGGACAGTCCAATCATAAACCTTTTGCCCGCTGAAATATTCTAAAATTTTTAGCGGCAGGATCTCCTGTAAAATTTGCAGGCTTTCTCTATTGCCCTGACCTGTAAGACTGCGGGTAATAGGGAAAAGCCTTTTTAAATATTGATCGATTTCACTTATATAATCAACCACCTAATTACTCCCTAAACACTCTTTGTTATAGTTCGATAAGATTCTATTAAATCCTCAATCCTGACCTTAAAATCACCGGTACCTTTAAGCATATTTGTCATCAAACTGTAATCCACTTCTGTATCTAAGAGAAAAATACGTTGATTAATTTTTATGCTCTCAGGCACAACCAAACGTTTTATTTTATATGGTTCTTTTTCGTGGCCATAAATATATGCTGTTACATGCTCGCGGTCATAAACAGTTAAATCTTTTTTAGCATAAATACTTTCCAAAAGGCTTAAAGGATAGATCTCATAATCAATCCCCGCAGGATAAGAGGGCTTTGTAGTAGCAAGATCAAAGTTAATGTCTTGCTTAACCTGATCTAAAACATAGTCCAGAGTATCTGAATTAACAAAAGGACAATCTCCGGTAATTCTAACTCCAAAATCAAAACTACGATTTTTAGCTGCTGCGATAAACCGGCCTAAGACATCATCGTTATCACCTCTAAAAACTTCTATCCCTTCAGCCTCAACAATTGATACCAGCTGATCATCTGAAGCTAAAGTGGTAGTGGCAAAAATGATCTCAGAAAGTAGCTTAGCTTCTTTAATCCTTTTCAGAAGAAAAATTATAGCCGGCATGCCAAGTAAAGGCAAAAGAGCTTTAGCCGGCAAACGTCTTGACCCAGTTCGGGCAGCCACTATTGCACCAAATTTCATATCAATTTTTGCAGCATACGTGCAATTTTAAGATTCTGTTCGTTATTTATGAAGAATCGCTCCTCTTTTTCGATAAGAAAGTTAACTATTTTATTGCCGGTCAGACTGCCTTGCTTAATATTAACATTTTTTGTAGCCAAGCAAGTTCTCGTTTCCCCATAAATTATATCAAAATCAGAAGTTAAGGCACTCTTACTATTTATCTGCTCTAGACCATATTTCGTCCTTTTAAATAATGGTTCTCTAATCTCTTCAAGGGCGATGGAACAATCAGCGTCATTCATTATAAGAGTATTTATGGCCTCTTCTATAGTATCTTTGGTAGCAAATGGCGCCTGAATATATGAAAGCACACTTATACCCTTACATTTAATATCTAACTTATTGACTACTCTTTCTATAGTTTGAACTATTGGCCGGGACCTTATAGTATGCTCTTTATGACGATTTATGTAAATAAGTCTTGGGTCACTGTACTTATCAAGTATTGATTTTACTTTTGACGTATCGGCTGTAACTACCACCTTGTCCAGTAAATCTATTTTAAGACATTTCTGAATCGCTAAATCAAGAAGCGTTTTATTCCCTATTTTTTGTTTCCAAAGATTTTGGCAAAAATCATAATTCTCACGACAAGGTATTATCGCTATAATTGGCCTATGATCATCCAAAATATCTCGGCTCGCATCTTTCTTAATCTCTCTGCGGGAAGAAAGAATCCGATGACTATTATCAGTCATATTATTCCCATGTCGCCGATAATAGAATAACGGCATGCTTATATTAGCACATTTATATTTTTTAGTAATTTTCGTCCAGAGATCAAACCCATCTTGCGCACCAAGGTCTTCTCTATAACCTCCTATTTTCATTAAAACATCCTTGCGGATCATCGTACAAGCGCCATTAGCCGGCATATCCAAGATATGATTCTTGTAATATAGGGTCTGGCGCCTTTCATGTGCAAAGATAACCCCTGTCTCATCTATAAGAAAATAATCAGGAAAAACTAGAGAAATATCTGGATTTCTATCTAAATGATTTCCCAACACTAATAAAGCATTTTCATCAAATACATCATCGGCATCAAGACGAATAATATACTTTCCTCGAGCATTTTTTATCGCTAAATTAGCAACCGCAGGCAACCCAATCTTATTTGTTTCAAAAAGATGTATTCTTTTATCCCCCTTATAAACATTCATCAATTCTTTGGTCCCATCAATAGAACCATCGTTTATTAGGAACAATTCCCAGTCATTAACACTCTGGGTTAATACACTTTCGATTGCTTCGCCAAGGTATTTAGCATAATCCCGGGAAGTAATATATACAGTAGTCTTAATCTTTTTCATAATTTAAATACAAAGCTTTATTTCGTTTCTAAATTCATTTAAAGCACTTAAATCCTCGGGATCCATACTTCCTGAATGATCAGGCCCATACATATTCTTATCTAAAGTAAAATGTTTTTCAATAATTCTAGCTCCTCTGGCAAAAGCAGCTACAGCAGCACTAATACCAATAGTATGATCACTAAATCCGGAAAACTTCTTAAAATCTACAGAAGAAAGTTTAATATCTTCTAAAGAAGCAGGATATTTAGAAATACAATAAAGGAAATCTATCTTTTCTGTTGATATTTCAGGGAAGTTTTGTCCTTTCCATAAACCAAGAGATACAATTAGCGGCTTTGCAGTACGGCAAAGTGCCGCAATCAGTACATTATCATATATTGAACGAGACGCAAGTTTATATCGTTTTACATTTATATCTTCTAACCAAGCAACCCTTTCTAAATCAAAAGGAGATGCCATAAATTCAATATCGTTCTTCTTACATTCTTCAAAAAGCATAAAAAGCTGATCTTTACTAAGTTCTGTTTTTAAATTATAGTCATACCAAGGATTCCCCTCTTTTATAAATAATCGACGAGCAGAGAAAAGCTGAAATTTTACAACATCAGCTCCGTTTGCCTTCGCACTTTGTATCATCCTTACTGCGAGATCCATGTCACCGTTATGATTCTGTCCTATTTCCGCAATAATTTCCATATCAGTCAGCCTTCTCTAGCCAATTATTCAAAATTATAAAAGTAAAAATAGTATGACCGTTCAATCTTTCCTTATCAAATAACATAGCTTTTGCCACTTTAAAACTATCCTTATGGATAATACCATTCTTATATAAAGCGGATGATTTAGAAAAAGACTCTTCCACCATAAAAAACCACTCATCTTTCAACCAATGGTCTATAGGCACATTAAAACCATGTTTAGGACGATTTATAATCGAATTAGGTAAAATATCTTCAAAAGCTTTTTTCAATACCCATTTTAAACTATTGTCTCTTATTAGATGATTATACTTTAATTTATCAGTATGAGAAAGAACTGATGGGGAAACAAAAGGAGATCGGCCTTCAATAGAATAGGCCATAGTCATTCTATCAACTTTTCGAAGCATTTCGTTGGGAAGATAAAATTCTTTATCTTGATTTATATAATCCTTAGCTTGCCATTCTTTTTCTGATTTAAAATCTGAAAAATATCTTAGTGATGATTGCGCCCCTTGGTAAAAATCTGAAGAAAATAAATTACACTTTTCATTTTCAGAAGCATAATAATGCCAGGCCCAGGCTCTCCTCTGAGCATTGTAAGAGCTCAAGACATTCAAACGATCTTTAATCTCCATGCCAAAGTTCTGAAAAGAAATATTATTATTTTTATCTTCATAATTATTACATGAAAGGTTTTCCATCATTAAATGCTGATACCATGAATACCCACCAAAATTTTCATCAGCACCATCACCAGATAATAACACCTTAATCCCTTTTTCTTTAGCTGCCTTTGCTATTGCCAATAATCCAAACCCTGATGAAACAGCAAAGGGTTGATCGCTATATTTACAAAAGTTGTCTAGAAGATCTAAAAAGCTCTTAGAAACGACTTGGATGGAGTGGTGTTGAGTCCCCAACTTTTTAGCATATTGTTCTGCCTGATAGGATTCATCAGCCAGTCCATGATAAGGATCGGAAATATTTTCAAATCCTACGGTAAAAGTGCTTAACTTATCAGTGTATCTCGCCGCTAAAGTTGTTACAATAGAACTATCAAGACCTCCGCTCAAGAAACACCCCAAGGGGACATCAGAAAGCAATCGACTTTTAACGGCCTCTTCTACCACTCTACGCGTTTCTTTTATCACAGAATAATCTGACAAATCTATTGCCCCTTTATTAAAATTATTACCATACTTTTTTATTCTAATGCCCTCATTATCCGCAATAAGCATATGGCTAGGAGCCAAGGCTTTAACTGATTGATATACTGTATCTGGTTCAGGAACCCAAAGAAAAGTAGGAAAATCCCAAATGGCTTGGCGATTTAAGGATAAGTTTAAATTTGGAAAAAACTTAAGACTCTTAATCTCTGATGAAAACACAAGTTCGGTTTCAGAAAGCTGGGAATAATATAGCGGCTTCTCACCAGGGATATCTCTAACAAGAATCAGCCTTTTTTTCTTCTCTACCCACAAAGCTACAGAAAACATCCCGTCTAATTTTTCAAATAAATCCTCACCATATTCATCATAAAGGTGACAGACAACTTCTCCGTCACAATGGGTCCTAAATCTATACCCTTTAGTCTCAAGCAGCTTTCTTAATGAAGGCGAATTATATATTTCGCCGTTATATAAAAGCACTACTGATTTATCAAAATTGAAAAGAGGCTGGTCTCCAGTTTTAAGGTCATTTATTTTTAGCCTTCTCATGCCTGCGTTATAAGCGTTACTATGGTAAAAGCCTTGAGAATCAGGCCCCCGATGATACAAAGCTTCCAGCATTTTTTCTAAAATATTATTCTCAATCGGTTTTGCAATCTTATATCCGGCTATACCACACATTACAATTATTTTTTTATTTTTTCTAGTAACACAAATTTATGTTTTAAAGACGGTTTTTATTTTTACAATACCAATCTAAAGTAAACTCGATACCTTGCTTAAAAGAAATTTCAGTCTTAAAACCAAGTTTTTCTATTTTAGACGAATCCAAAGAATATCTAAAGTCATGACCGGGCCGATCTTTAACAAACTGTATAAGATCTTTTGACTTATTTAGTTCCTTAAGAATCATTCTTACTACATCTATATTTTTCTTCTCGGCACCTGATCCAATATTATAAATCTCCCCGACCTTACCTTTTCGAAGAACTAAATAGATCCCTTTAGCACAATCAGAAACATAAAGCCACTCCCTCCGGTTTAAACCTTTAGCATAAACAGGTACTTTTTGATTTTTTAAAGCTTTAGAAATTATTACTGGGATTAATTTCTCCGGATACTGCCACGGACCATAGTTATTGGAAGGCCGGATGATGATGGCCGGAAAGTCAAAAGTACGAATATAAGAACGAACAAAAAAGTCCCCGGCTGCTTTAGAAGCCGAATAAGGAGAGTTAGGCGCCAGCGGGTAGTTCTCAGTAAACTTGCCCTCCTCTATTTCACCGTAAACTTCATCAGTCGAGATTTGAATAAATCTCTTTACTTTATGCTTACGAGCACAAGCTAAAAGGTTTAAGGTTCCTCGAATATTTACCTCTTCGAATACAAAAGGGTCTCTTATAGAATTATCTACGTGACTTTCCGCGGCAAAATGAACAACCGCATCAGGCTTTTCTTTTTTGAATATCTCATCTATTTTTTTCTTATTACAAATATCAACCTTATAAAACTGATACCTACCTTTTACTTCTTTTAGCCTAGAAAGATCTCCGGCATAGGTTAACTTATCAACTACCGCTATTTTATAGCCCATAGCGCACCCTTGCCTTACAAACTCACTGCCAATGAAGCCGGCTCCACCAGTAACGAGCAAGCTCTTAGCTCGTGGCTGGCAGCTCGTAGATTTTTGATTATGGCGCTTAGTTTTTTTCATAATGCCCTTTAAATTGACTTACTTAGTGAATTAATTAATCCAGAAATCATTTTCGCTATTTCAACCGTTTTATCTCTTAAGGCATTAAAAATATCATTTTTAACCCATCCATTGTTATTAAAAATGGTGAGAAACGTCACCGTTTCATACAACGAGCCTCTTGCAATATAAAGATATTGTACGAACTCTTTTTTAGAATACCGCCCTTTGCCTTCAGCAATATTAGCCGCAACGGAAACAGCAGAGGCCTCTACCTGTGAAATCAAACGATAATGCTTTGTATCAGTATCTAAATTAGCAACTAGCTGTATAATCTCACCAGCAAACGCTACTGCTTTTTTCCAAACTTCTAATTTTTCAAAATCAAACTCACTACCCCTCATATTCTTCCTCTGAACTGTGAGCTAGGACCTATGAGCTACATACTTTTTCACGCATTCCTCTAAAACCTTGCTTATTGGCCTGACTTTAAAACCAGCTTTTTCCAATTTACTTGTCGACAGAATTAAGTTCGTTCTTACTAATTTAAGATCTTTGTATTTTAAGATATCATATTTAAAATCGGGCTTATACTTCTTATATATCTTCATAAGATCGGGGTAACGCAAGCCGCCCTTATTTACAACATTGTATATACCTTTAGCATCCACTTTTATTAAATGCTTTAAGGCTTTTATAAAATCGGGGATATAAGTTACTGAATTGGGAATATCTATAACCGTTTTATATTTAATAAGTTTATCTAATACATTCTTAGGATTTGGCCGATCGTCTAGAGGTATTCTTATCCTAGCAATTAAAAAATTCAAGTCTTTAGAAAATACATCCAAGGCACTATCGGAATATGCCTTGCTGCGGCTATAAAACAACTGGTAAAAATCTGGGGTTAATTTTTCCGATATCGGTTTTTGTTTTTTACTATAATTGAAATTATAGATACAACCGCTACTGATATGGACAAGCTTTATCTTAGCCCTTAAAGCTGCCTCGGCTAGAATTAAAGGCACAAAAGTATTTGCCATTAATGTCTTATCCTTATCTAGCTCACAGTCATCAACGTTTCTTTTACCTGTGGCACCGATACAATTAATTAAAATTTTGGGTTTATATTTTTTAACTACTTTTACAGATTCTTTGAATGTAGTTATTCTTCCCTGAAATAAGCGGCAATTAAACTCCGTCTGTAAACGTTGCCCAAGATATCCCCCACCGACAATTAAAATCTCTTTATTCATCATCACTTATTTTTAGCAAATACTCAGCATAACTTGAATTAACCGTTTTAGCCAATTCTTTTAATTGCCGTTTGCTAATATAACCTTTACGATAAGCGATTTCCTCTATACAGCCTATCTTTAATCCTTGACGTTCTTCCACCGTTCTTATAAAAAGAGAGGCATCGATCAGGGCATCTTGTGTCCCAGTATCAAGCCAGGCATAACCGCGACTTAGCAACTTTACTGTAAGTTGACCTTTTGCCAAGTATTCTTTGTTGATATCAGTTATTTCAAGCTCCCCGCGCAAAGAAGGTTTAAGCTTTTTAGCCATCTCAATTACTTTGTTATCGTAAAAATATAATCCGGTAACTGCCCAATTTGATTTAGGATCTTTAGGTTTTTCTTCAAAAGATATAATTTTTTTGTTTTCATCAAATTCAATCACTCCATACCTTTGAGGATCTTTTACATAAGAACCAAAAACCACAGCTCCTTGATTAAGAGTAGTTGTCTCTTTTAATAAATTAATCAACCCCTGACCATAAAAAATATTATCCCCCAAGACTAAACAAACGCTATCTTTATCGATAAACTCCTCAGCTATAATAAAAGCTTCAGCGATACCGGCCGGATCTTTTTGAACAGCATAAGAAATATTTATGCCTAAACTTTGACCACTTTCCAATAAATCCTTAAAACGAGGAACATCTTTAGCAGTCGAGATAATAAGGATATCACGAATCCCGGCAAGCATCAAAACTGATAAAGGATAATAAATAAGCGGCTTATCATAAACCGGAAGCATCTGCTTACAAACTCCCTTGGTAATCGGATACAACCTTGTTGCCTTACCACCAGCTAAAATGATTCCTTTCATTCTTTATTTTTCCTTTTTACTGCAGATTTTTTCTGTTTTTATATATCTAAATATTGTTAAGCTATACCAACACTTTCTCTTGTTTTCCCCGCAAAATAACTAAATCATTCCACTCATTTTTTATAGATTTATACTCAATTTCCTTACGTTTCAGAAAGAAATAAGTAAGAGCCAGCCTTTCTTCCACCCCTTTAGGCGTTAAGAGATACTTCACTTTTTTTAACCTTTCCTGTCCTTTATAAAAACTTTTCATATTAATTAAGTTTTGGCTTACCAAAGTCTTTATTAAATAATTTGTCTTGCCCAAAGATAGGCCCAAATAATTAGATAAATCACGCTGACTTAAATAATTGTTAGTAGATAACAAACGGAGAATATTTAAAACATCTTCTTTCATTCTTGATCGATTCAAAGACAAAACGATAATAAACAAAATAACCAAAAAAAGACGTTCAATAATTGAACATATTATATAAGCTACAACCTAATTGTCAAGAGTACCAAAACACACCGAATTGACTCACATTAAATGTTACTCAGTAATTAAAAAATCGACTTCGTTGACTCATAATACATGTTACCCTTGTATGGAGGGTAAATATCATGAGTCCAAAAACAAAACAAGAGTATACGGCTGC
>JAQTSA010000130.1 GCA_028711575.1 Candidatus Omnitrophota bacterium
ATCAAACAAAAAAAAGCACCCCCCTCCCTGAATTCAAGTGCCCTAGTCGAGTTAGAAGAAAGCAACCGTTACGACCTATCAATGAATCGTGAACAAGCATTAAGCCTTTTAGCCTTTCCGGGAATAAAGGAAGCTGATCCGGCGAAATACCCTTTTGAGGTTTTAGAATCGATTATGTCCGGCAGCGATGGCCGGCTTTTCCATTCAATAAGGAATACCCTCGCCCTATCTTACGCTCAGGATTTCTTCCTTAGCAACCGCATTGACGGGGGATTTTTCGGAGGTTATGTCCTGACCTCGCCTGATAACCTAAAACAGGCCGAAGAAGCCTTAAAACGGGAATTTGAGAAATTGTCATCAGGAATAGATCAAGACGAAATCGATTCAGCCATTGCCGAACTGATTTCCAAACACCGGATGAATATGCAGGGAAACCTTTTTATTGCCACTAGTTGTGCCCGGGACGAACTATCATTTCAAGGCGGATATACAAATATTTTTGATTATGAAAAAAAGATTAAAGCCGTAACGAGCGAAAGAGTCACCGAAGTAATCAGCAAACACATAAACAACAAAAAACTGATAACAGTTACGGTTTCGCCATAAAAAAGGAACAAACAGCTACCAGCCCAATAAGATTTCTGATACTTTATTCTGCTGATTTACAATAATCCGGTCTTTTTTAATCTCTTTTATAACAACCGCCCCGATCCTGTCGCCAACGCCAAAAATGAAATTGTTAATTATCGCTTTAGGATTTTCCTCGTCCCAGATAATACCATTAAGGATAATTTCCGATTTATTATCGGCCATTGAAGACTTTTGGGGTTGATAAGAAAAGGGATCGCGTTTAACTTTCAGGTTATCGAGAAAAGACTCAAACTTTTTAGGACTAACAGAAGTCGAAACATTTTTTGATCCAGGAACTAAATTTGCCTTCAAAGACGAGCGAGAAGAATTATAGTTAGACGAACCGGAAGGAAGCTCTTTGGCTTTATTATTCTCGGGATTTTTTTTACCACTGCCCAAAAGAATAAAGATCAGAACAATAACCAGAACGCCGGTCGCGATAAGCTGTTTTTTATCTTTTTGAGTCATATCTTAAAAAAGCAAATATACGTTAAGATCGAGGTTTACCGATAATTTTTTCGTATCATTTAAATCGTCTTTGATCATCAAGCTCTCAACGCTTACTGCAGTTTCCATATTTTTCCTTAGATGTTCCAGATAGTTCACAAGATTTTGAAAACTACATCGCATCGAAAGAGTCACTAATATATTATATACTTTTTTATTGTCCATGTTTACTGATTTTTCGTTAAGATAAACTGTTTTCCCTCGAGGAGCGATCGAATTGACCGCGATATCCATTCGTCGGGCTAAATCAGAGATATTTTTTATGGTCTGATTCTCTTTCTCGGGAAATTTAGCTTTTAAAAGAAATAATTTTTGCTGCAAACCTTCTATTCCGATATCAAGCCGAGAATCTTTATCAGTTAGCTTTTCAATCTGAGATATTTCATTCTCAATCTGCAAAAGGCTCTGTTTCGAGGCGCGTAACTGGCCCTTAATCGGCAAGTAAAAAAATATAACCACCAGAATAAATAGACCTAATACCGCCGCGGTAACAATTATTATAGTCTTTTGTGTTTTTGTGAAAAAACTCATCTTTTTAACTATTTAGAAAAACGACATTCAATCTGAAACTCATGGGAACGGACTGTCCTTCTTGAAAACAACAATACCGCTTCCTTAAAAAGCGGCGTCTTCTCTAATTTCTCCATAAATGAGACTAAAACATCCTCGGCTAAATCGCTGCTATTTTCTATTCTTCCGGTTAAAACAACATTGCCTCGGCCTTGAGAAAGTATCATTTCGCTGAGAACTACCGCATCGGGAATTTCAATACTAACAACCTTCAGTATACTGTCAAAATAAAATTTATCAGAGAAAACCTGGTTAGACAAATTTTCCCAAGCCCGGATATCATCCTTTAAAGATTTGATTCTTCCGGTTGTTTGGAGATGACGTTTGGCGTTATCGAGCCGATTTTTATAATCGGCTTTTTGAATACTAAGAAAGATAAGCGACGCGCCAAGAACCGAACCGGCAATCAAAGCCGCGATACGTAAAGATATCTTTTCAATAGCTTCAACTTTTTTGATCTTAATTTCCGGAGGAAGCAAATCAACTTTAACCGTTTCACAACAAATAGCGCCAAAAGAACTAAGCAATTGGTTAAACTCGGTTACTTTTTCGGCTTGGCTAAGATTCTCGGAAAATACAATCGAACTCGGCGCTTTTAAATCTGAAACAGCGATATTAAGCTCCCTTGCCAGATAAGCGTCAAAAGTCTTTAAGTTCGCGCCGCCGCCGGTAAGATAAAGAGCCGAAGGGCCATTCTCCTTAGCCGAAACTGAATAATAATCAAAAGAATTTTGTAAGTCGCGAATCAAACCTTCCAACAAAGGCCGCATCAGCGATATGATGTGAACACCGCGAATATTTTTAATAGTTATTTTTTCTTCATCGCAAGGGATACCGAATTCTTCTTTTATCTTTTCAGCCTCACTTTCTGAAATCTCTATTTTACCTTTGGTTGACATTAATGTTCCGGTTAAAGATTGAGTTAACTTAGAAGAAGAAAAGTTTAACTCTCTGACAAACTGAAGCTGATTATTACAATATATAGCAAGGGTAGTGTTAATATGCCCGACATCTAAAACCGCGCAGATTTGTTCAGGATTGGGAAAGGACTTAAGAATATTTGAGTAATTAAATGGCCCGATTGAAACCCTTCCCGGGAACAAACCGCACTTCTTTATTATCAGCAAATACTGTTGAACAACTTTCGTCTCTGCTATCGTAAACAATATATCCTGTTTTTTAGTTTCGGTTTCGTCCTTATATTCCCGAATAACCTGCCAATCAATAATCGCCTCTTCAAGTGAAAAAGCAACCTCTTCATTAATTTGAAGTTTCGCGGCGCCGATTACTTCTTTTTTAGGCAATGGCGGTAAAGTCACATTTTTTATAATAACGTCACGGGGAAACTGAAGGCTGACATTTACAGTCTTAACTGACACCGAATTAGCGCTGATAAAATTTTTAACGGCAGTTATTATTAAATCGCTTGAGTTTTCAAGGTTATCAATTCGTTGAATATCATAGGCTAACAGCTCAAACTGATTGATACCGACTTTAAAGAGACAGATTTTAACTGAAGATACGCCAAAGTCAATCGACAAAGCATATTCCGTGCTGGACTTAGGCAAAAGGGCTAAAAAACCCTTTCCCAACCTCAACAGCTTTGGCAGGCAAACAGATTGTAATTTTGAAAGAAAATTATTACTATTTTCTTCAGTCGATTTTTTATTTTCAGTCATAAAATTTATTACCAGGCAAAAGGACCGTTTACTTCGTTTAAGTAAAAGGCGACAAAAAGGGTCATAACTGAAATCAATAATAACGAAACACCAACACCGATCCTTAAGTTGAAAAGTTTAGCATCAAACTGAAACACGACCCGATTGGCCTTATTATTTAAATTACGCACTGTCTCGGGAAAAAACAAATACAGTATACCGGTAATACACGATAGTATACCGACAAAGATTAAATAGCCCATAACTATCCCTCCTTTGGTACGTTATATTTATACCATTCCAAATATAATTATAACAGTCCTAAAAGGTAAGTAAATATATTTCCTGGAGAAGAGCCGTTAATCGTCATCCCAGGAGCCAACCCCTGCCGCGACCTCGCCGTCCTGAGAAAAGAGATCAAACCCTTCCGCGAAACTGGCCGCGGCCACATCAGCGGCGCTATAGGTAATCCGGGCCGGGCCCAGAGAATTATTCCCGAATTCGCGGGCAAAAACACAACCGTTAATCTGAGCATCGCCGCTGATCTCGGTCACACCGTCGCTTTGGGTCTCGTATTGATACACAAAACCGGAGATCAAAGCGGATGAATCAATCTCCAACGCCGTATTAGCGCTGCCCCGGCTAATGACCGCCCCGCTGACTGAAGTTCCGCTGCCGGTAATCCGAAGATAGTTCCCGTTATCTGAACTGACATAATCCAGATAAAGAAGGGAGTTATCCGATAACCGGGCTCCGTTCTCGATCTCAAGAGTCCGGCCGCCGAAAATAAAAGCCTGAGCGAGGGTCGTGTCCGGCCCCTGTATCGTAAGATTTCCCGAAGCCGAGAAAAAATAGCCCCGGGAACCGGCCTCGGCCGGGCTCAGAGTAACCGCGGTATCGGACCGGCCGGAATTAACGATCAGATCATCGGCCGAAAGAAAATAAAGATCGCCGCCGTCGGGAACCAGGCTGAGAGTCCCTTGATCCTGGTTACGGCTATGCAAAAGGATCGCGCCTTCGCCAGTAACGACCACTCCCGTTCCGGTAATTCCCACTTCTCCGTCGGTCTGAAAATCGTCGTAAACCTCGATCGTAAAACCGGAGGCGTCTATCTGAGCCGTATCTTCCAGGTAAAAGTCATTGCATTTAATCGTAAAATCATTCCCCCGCAGAACCGAATCCCCCTCAAGATAAAAAGTTTCACAGCTTAAGACAGCTCCGGAACCGGTCGCCCTGATATCATAACCATTGCTGTGAAATTCGCCATAGGGTCCGTCATTTCTTGTTATCCGGTAATTATCGTTGAGTGTTATATCTTCACTCTGCTGGGCGGATTGTCCCGGCCGGGTCCCGGAAGACCTCCGGCCATGGCCGCCTCCTCCTCCGCCGCCATGTCCTCCTCCCGAACCGCCGCCGGTACCGCTTTGTTCCTGGACTGAATTGATCATATCCTGCCAGGCGCTTCGGCGCGCGTCATAAGAAACGGTACTCAAAGCCGGAAATTCCGGAACGGTATCCACGGCCTCAGCGATAAAATCACCGCTGCCGCCAACGCTTTTGTCCTGAGGATAATAGATCTTTCCGGAACGTACCGATGAAGGAGAATTAACCAGAGCATTGCCGGAAAACCAGACATCACCGCTGATCTGAGTCCCGTCCGAAGACGTCGAAAGGGTAAGGGTAGTATTCTGAAAAAAATGCGGATTAGGACGGTCCCGGGTTTCGGCTTCTTTCCAGAAAACGGCAAAAACGCCGGGAAATTCACGCACCGCGGTCAGGGAAAGTTCCTGAACCGCGGACTGACAGCCGTCATTGCCATCGTCACAGCTTCTCGCCAGAACCGTAAAAGCTACTTCGTTCCGGTCGGCGCTGTTGACCCGGACATCAAAACTCCCTTCTCCGATCACCCGGTCCCGGTAGTAAGCGCCGGATTCGCCGCTCCAATCCGATCCGGCATCCTTCAGGTGTCCGAAATACCAGTTCTTTCCGGCCAGGGCGTAACTGAAGGCCTTTGTTTTATCAAGAGAAACCTGACTCAAAGATATTCCGGAAACCAGAAGGTTTACTGAAACCAAACTAAATAAAGAGGCAACAACTAAAAGCATAACCATTAAAATCAGAGCCATGCTTTTTCTCTTT
>JAQTSA010000131.1 GCA_028711575.1 Candidatus Omnitrophota bacterium
AAGCCCTTTAAGGCCTCCAAAGAAGGTCTGGGTAAAAGTCGAATCAATCCGCATTCTAAACATCCAAAAAGATTAATATCACCTTTGACCCGATATTCATAATCATAGCCCTGGCTTAATACTAATTTATTTTTTCGGCTATCACATACGGGGCAATTGTCATTAACCACATTCATAACATCTTCATAATATTTAGGGGTATCTTCTCCTAACTGACTCATATATCTGTTAATAAAATTTATATCTTCAGCAGCGTAACAAATTGATGAATATTTATTCATCAGATCTGTGTTTAAAGCCTCCTGACGAATCTGCTTAATCGATTTATTGGCCAAGTTACCAAAACTTATCGGGACAAAAGTACACCCGGTGACATCTCCATAAGGCGTTATATAAAGCTTCTCTTTAAAGGCCGGGCAACCATATTGATGCACTGAAGAATTCATATCCAGCCTAAGATATTCGTTATCATTTACTATCTCTCTAACATAAAGTTGATCAGACTTTGTTAATAAAACTTCCTTGTTGTTATGCCACCTTCCGGTAGGCGCAGCAAGGTTCAATAATAAAATAATTCGGTTATTTTTAGCAAATTCGAATAATGCACGCATGCCTTTGCTGTAAAGGTTTTGATGCGAAACCACTGTGCCGATTATAACTCTTAATTTAGCCTGTTTACATAACTTAATAACTTCTTGAGTTTTAGCAAAATGCCCAGACAATCCCCTACTTTGATCATGCTCTTTGGCAATGCCACTGTCTAAACTAAGATTCACGATATCAACCCCAACTTTCCTCAAAGCTTTAGCTCTAGCAAGAGAATCGATAAGTTGACCATTGGTTTGGATCAGAATAGTCCTTTTATAAGGTTTGAACGCCTTTATTATCTTATGAAAATCTTTACGTAAAAGCGGCTCTCCACCGGTAAAACAATATTGGCACACACCTAGACGCGAGCATTGTTTTTCAATATCACTATAATCCTTAAGCGAAAGCACTTGTCGGCCGGCTTTCTCCATTGAGCTTATATTACAATGAGAGCAGGAAAGATTACAGGAATAATTTGTAACGATATCTACTCCTCGCAAGATAACTTTTTTAAATAATCTTAATTTAATATAAGTCCGCAATAAAACCAGCATAGCTATCGGCTTGCGGGCATTAAACATTAGCCTAATGGTTAAAATGAATCTGTTGATAGCTTTAATATTTCGAATACTCATATTAGTTAATGGTAATTTTGGCTCTTTTTCGTTTAAAAAGAACTTCCTGGTAATTATAAAAAATATAGTAGATAAGATGCTCAAGATTACGTCTTTTAATTGAAAGAGAAAAGGCTCGAATCAACTTTAGTGGCGAGAAAAAGGAAAAGATAATAGCACATAGTATATATTTTATATTGTGAAAAGTAAACATTGAAAGGTAATTCCTAAAGAAAACAGCCCTTTGAAGAAGAGCCCGGGCCTTAATTAACTGTTCCATACTCATCGCACTAAGATTAGCCAAAGGCTGTTCTGCTGTAACAAAATCAAAATCATAATCGGCAATTTTTAGCTTTATACCTCTCTCCTCTAGAGCCCAATCAGAGACCTCAGTCCCAGGAAAAGGCGTAAACCAAGAAATAAGCGAGAAATTAGGCTTAATTTCATGTAAAAGTTTTTTGGTCTCGATTATATCTTCGTACCTTTCGTTAGGACTACCGACCATTAGATTAGCAAATGACCTTATTTTATTTTCTTTAAGTGAGGCGAAAACTTTATGAATTCTAAGACTTGAAGTGTTTTTTTTAATGGTTTTTAGAACAATTTCGGAACCACTTTCAATGCCAAACTCCACCTGCTTACAGCCAGAATCCTTCATTTTCCTGATCAAATCATCATTAATGAAATCAACTCTAGTGGCACAAGCCCAAGGAAGCCTTCTTTTTTTAATCTCATCACAAAGGTTAACCACCCAATCATGATCAGTAGTAAATGTTTCATCGCTAAAATATATTCCTTTTATATGGTATTGAGCGATCAAAAGATCCAACTCTTGCATTATATTATTGACACTCCGACGCCGGACTTTACGCCCAGAAAGTAAATGACTGGAACAGAATGTACAGCAACCCGGACAACCCCGGCTAGTAACGACATTCACGACTCTATCCAAAAAATAACTGCGAATATAGCCCGGTGGGATAAAATAATTCTCGACGTTTACCAAATGTCTAGCTGGAAAGGGAATAGTGTCAAGCTTTCCAACAGGTTCTCTGTCTGGATTATTTTTTACAACACCTTGGCTATCTCTGTAAGTTAGGCCTTCAACATTATCTAAAGAATCTTCTCTCTCTAAAGTCTTTAAAGCTTCTAATAACGATAACTCGCCTTCGCCCCGGACAATAAAGTCCATATCAAAATCAAGGAGAGACTCTTGGGCAAGTATCGTCGGGTGAACCCCACCGGCAAAGAAAATAGCTTTCGCAAGAAGATCATTCAATTTGTCCTTTAAAGTTTTGACCTTAGAATAACTAGGAGTGAAAACTGAGAAACCTATGTATTTTGGATCAAAATCCTTTATCTTTTTTAAGACAACTTCTTCATAATCATAGGTAAAGATGTCAATCACCTGGACTTTAAAACCATTTTTTTCTAAAACAGCAGCCATATACAAAAGGCCTAAAGGCATAAAGACTGTATCGCTTTTCCTGACATTGATCAAAGACACCTTAGACATTTTTACTTCAATTGTCATAATAAAATCTTAATTTGGGTTGGGATTTGAATTAAGCCACAATTTAAGAATAATAAGACTCATCACCTTTTTATCAAGAAGCATATCCGATTGGCCACGCTTAACAAAAAGCGAATCAATATAATTATTGTTAAACCATCCTTGTTCAACGGCACTTCTCCGACCGAAAACCTCTTGTTTTAAATCATCTATCTTCGAATTATATTTATCGCTCAAAGGTAAATAAAAAGCTTGTTTTCTTTGTGGAAAATGAGACAACCGGCTTTTATATCTATCTCTTATAATCTGCTTATTGCTTGATATTTTTTTAAAAATAGCAAATGGCATTTTAAAAAGCAACTCTATTAATCGATGATCCGCATAAGGACATCTGCCTTCAACAGAATGGGCCATAGTAAGCCGATCTAATTTCATCAATGTTTGTTCAGGGAACCATGTCCCTAAATCCCATTCTAAAATCTTATCAAGTGCTCCGACCTTTCTAGTATTAAAACGTTCTCGCATTAGAGATTGGATCTCATCGGGTTCAGTTTCAAGTTTTGCTTTAAAATCAGCGCTATATAAATCGTGCTTATCTTCCTGACTAAACACTCCAGCAAAGTTCAAATATGAACTTACAATATTCGGATAAGAATTAAGAAGACTCAACATCCGCTCTTTTCCAGATCTTCCCAAAGCAGCCGGATAATTGAAAAATAAATTAAGAACAGTCGGAGACATTAAACGAAATAATAATGCTGCTATTCGATAGCTGCATGCTGGCAAATGCTCTGGTGCCTTGCGAAAAAAATCATGATGGACATATCCACCCAAGACTTCATCAGCTCCATCTCCAGTTAAAACAACTTTTACTATGTCGGAAGCCTTCTTTGCCAAAAGGAATGTCGCCAATATTATTGGATCTCCGTAAGGCTCATCCATAGCAGCTACGACTTGGGGGAAATAATCAAAATCTTTTTCACTCATAAAAAATGAGTAATGTTTAGCATTAATTTTTTTAGCCAATAAACCGGCCAAGCTAATTTCATCTTTCTTCGTTCCAAAACCAAGAGTAATAAGAGTAGGAGGAGAGACTTTAGCCATTTCCAGAGCGATGGAAGAGCTATCTATTCCTGAACTTAAAAATAACCCTAATGGGACATCTGATACTAGCCGAGACCTTACCGAAGAGATAAAAATACTATGAAATTCTTCACAGTAATCATCGATCTGTTTTTTTGGACTAAGGGATGAACCTTCTCTTATCTCAGGAATGCTCCACCATCTTTTAAGTTCAGTAATGTTTGCATCTCTATCAACCAACATCGAATGACCAGCGGCCAATTTAGTTATACCCTTATAGAATGTCCTGGTTCCCGGAACATAGAGATAAGTTAAATACTGATCTATCGCCCTAAAATCATACTCAAGTCTAACCCCAGAAACCCGAGATAAAGCCTTTGACTCAGATGCAAAATAAAAAACATTATTTAATTTAATATAGTAGAGAGGCTTCTTCCCAATACGGTCTCGCACCAACCATAATTTTTTTATTTGTTCATCCCATAAAACAAAAGCAAACATGCCATTAAACTTATTCAAACAACTATAGCCCCATTCTCGATAGGCATTAATAATTACTTCTGTATCAGACTTTGTTATAAAACTATGCTTTTTTTTTATTAATTCTTCTCTTATTTCTTTGTAATTATAAAGCTCTCCATTATATACTAGGACCTGTCTCTTATCTTGGGAGAACATTGGTTGATGACCAGTATCCAAATCAATAATACTTAATCGGCGATGGCCTAATGCAAGGTTATCTTTAATATAAACCCCCTTATCGTCAGGACCTCTATGAGCTAAAATTTGGCTCATATTATTGAGTGTAGCCAAAGGATCTCTAATAGAAATCCCACCGAAAATTCCACACATATTATTGATCACCTCGAACTACAAAATTGAAGACCTGAGTTCCGGCAAAAATCAACCTACGCAGTTCATTAACATCTCTTATCTTTAGAATACGTTGACCAATATATCCTGGTCGCAAATAAAAACGCATATAACCTTTCCTAACATACTTCTCGAGTCTCCTCTGTGGTATGTTGGTGAAAATTCCCGAAAAAGAAGCATCCGTGTGAATTGTCCTGGCATCAATATGTGTCCCACTTCCAAAATCTGGATCAGCCAAAACAACTTCTTTATAAATTTGAGCTCCAGGATAAGGGGTCATTACTCCATAAGTCACTGTTGATGGTTTTATCTTGCGGATAAAGTTGAAAGTATCCTTTACAGTATCATCAGTTTCTCCCGGCATCCCTAACATAAGATGAGCATGCGTCTCTATATCTAACTTCCTAGCCCAATTGAAAGTTTCCCTAACTTGGTCAAGCGTGATATCTTTATTCACATTGTCCAATATCTTCTGGACACCGGATTCTACACCAACACGAATCAGGCGACATCCAGCCTCTTTCATAATCTTTAGCAGCTCATAGGAAGCAGTACTGGCTTTGACACTGCAAATCCAGGAAACTTTTATTTTCTGAGCAATTATAATCTGACAAATATCAAAGACTCTCTTGCGATCTAAGGTAAATAGTTCATCCCGATAAAATATTTCATTAAAACCCTGCTCGGTTAAATCTACTATTTCTCTAACC
>JAQTSA010000016.1 GCA_028711575.1 Candidatus Omnitrophota bacterium
CTTAAAGTGATCCATCAGTTAGCCGGTCGTCTTACCTGTTTACAGCATGGTAGGACTCAATTTTATATTCTCTATATTTTTTTTACTCTTCTTGTCCTGCTTATCTGGAAATTATAAAGTCAGATGAAAATAATCCAAATAATTTTAATTTTAGTTTTGTCACCTTTTTTATCCGGTGTAATTAACCGTACAAAGGCTTTTTTTTGCGGTAGGAAGGGTTCTCCGATTTTTCAGTTGTATTATGATATTTATAAGTTGCTGCTTAAAGGCGCGGTTTATAGCAGTACAATAACTTGGGTTTTCATTGCCGGACCTATAGTTAGTTTAAGCGCGATAATATTAGCGGCTTTTCTTATCCCTTTTGGCGGTGAAGTTTCGCTTATCTCTTTTAACGGCGATATCATTTTATTTATTTATTTGTTAGGTCTTGGCCGATTTTTTACTGTTCTTGCAGCTTTGGATACTGGTTCAAGTTTTGAAGGTATGGGCGCAAGCCGTGAAGTTCAGTTTGCTGTGTTTGCTGAACCGGCTTTGTTTTTGAGCGTTGCCGCTTTAGTTCGCTTAACCGGAAAGATCTCTCTTTCTGAAATATTTGATACGATAAATAATAGTTGCTGGGCGGAATACAGCCCGGTTATCTTTCTTGTTCTTGGAGCAATTTTTATTGTTTTCTTAACCGAAAATTCGAGAATTCCGGTTGATGATCCGAATACTCATTTAGAGTTAACAATGGTTCATGAGGTCATGGTCTTAGATCATTGCGGTGTTGACCTTGCTTATATCTGTTATGGCTCGGCCGTAAAGTTTTGGATTCTTGGTTCATTTATAGTTTCGATTATCTTAAAGACAAAACATATCGGTTGGGGGGCTGATCAGCTGATTTTTATTTTAGCTATGACTGTCCTTGCGTTTATTGTCGGGCTTGCCGAATCGTTTCTGCCTCGGTTACGTTTGTTAAAAGTGCCTCATCTTTTGATTGTGGCTTTAGCCTTGTCAATTTTAGCCTTGACACTGACATTTAGAGGTTTTAAATGATTTTATTGATTGATCTAATTATTGTCGCGATTGTCCTTATGAATTTAATGATGCTTTCCTCAAGCCGAATCAGGACTTGCATCCGAATTGTCGCGGTTGAAGGCATCTTGGTAGGCCTTGTGCCGATTATCGCTGATATCAACTCGATAACGTTTTCAGCAATCATTTCTTCATTTTTCAACATCACTCTTAAAGGTTTTGTTTTTCCCTGGTTATTATACCGCGCGGCTCAAGAGGCAAATATTAGAAAAGAAGTTGAACCGATCGGAGGGTATGCTTTATCTTTGTTGTTAGGGGTAATTCTTTTTTTAATCGCTACATGGTTAAGTACGCGTTTGCTATATGTAAAACCGCTTTTTTCAAATATTGTTGTTTCGGTTTCTTTTGCTACTTTTTTTACCGGGGTATTAATAATTGTCAGTAGAACAAAAGCCATAACTCAGGTTTTGGGGTATATTGTATTAGAAAATGGGATTTACCTTTTTGGCGTTTCGCTTTTGGCTGAACAGCATTTATTAGTTGAATTAGCTATTCTTTTAGATATCTTTGTCGCGGTATTTGTCATGGGGATTGCTATTTTTCATATTAGCCGGGAATTTGACCATATTGATACTCATAACTTGTCGGAACTTAAAGATTGGATAAAATTAAAACAGGAATAGTTTAATGCTTATAAAGTTTATTATAATTGTGCCTTTTGTTTTTGGTCTGGTTTCTTTTTTTATTAACAAAGATTTTTGGCGGAGAGCTTTAATCGTTGTTTGTTCGGCTATTCATTTTTTCCTAACCGGCTTAGCTTGGCTTAACCGTCCGGATTCAGGTTTGGGTGATTGGTTTTTTCTCGATAACCTGGGTGTTATTTTTTTGACAATTACCAGTTTCTTGTTTTTAGGCGCCTCAATTTACGGTATCGTTTATCTGGCTGATGAAAAAAGAAAATTTGATGACGAGGGGAAAAACTTTTCCCGGGAAGCTATTTTTAGCGGTTGTTTTTTATTGTTTCTTTCTACAATGACAATTGTTACTGTCAGCCAGCATTTAGCTGTCTTATGGGCGGCGATTGAAGCGACAACTTTAGCGAGCGCGCCGCTAATATACTTTCATCGTACCAAACGTTCGCTTGAAGCAACATGGAAATATCTTTTGATTTGTTCGGTAGGTATCGCTTTGGCTTTGCTCGGTCTTTTTTTCCTTTCAGTATCGAATGGCTCTAATCAGGGTAATTTGGTATTGTCAAATATGATCCAAACACCTCAGGGAATGAACATTGTCTGGCTTAAAGCGGCATTTTTACTATTATTTGTCGGCTATGGCACAAAAATGGGGCTCGCTCCGTTTCATACCTGGCTTCCGGATGCTCACAGTGAGGCTCCTTCGGTTGTATCGGCGCTTCTTTCCGGAGCGTTGCTTAATTGCGCTTTATTAGGGATTCTAAGAGCCTATCAGGTGTGCCTTGCTGCTGGTCTTGGTTCTTATTGCCGGGATATATTTATATCGTTTGGTTTGTTATCGATTCTGTTTGCCGCTATTTTTATTTTAGGCCAAAAAGATTACAAAAGAATGTTAGCTTATTCCAGTGTTGAACATATGGGGATCATAACTCTTGGTATCGGTTTAGGCGGTCAAGCTGTTTATGGCAGCTTAATTAGTGTTATCGGTCATTCATTGGGAAAAGCCGGGTTGTTTTTTGTGGCGGGCAATATTTTTGCCTATTCTAAAACCAAAACAATATCTGAGATCCAAGGGCTTATTAACGGTAGAACTTATTATCTTGGCCTTTTTTGGATGGTTGGTTTTTTACTGATAACCGCGACGCCGCCATCGGCAATATTTTTAGGAAAATTTGTTATACTAAAAGAAATTATCTTTCAGGGCCGTTATTGGATAGTTTTTATTTTTTTAACAGCTTTGGCGCTTGTTTTTATCGGTATGGCAAGAATATTTCTTTCGATGACAGAAGGCGTTACCGATAACAAAAATCCGAACTATTCATTTGGTCTCAGGTTTTTTGTTCAGATTCTGCCAACAACGGTTTTTTTCGGTTTAATTATCGCGATCGGCTTGTATTTTCCGGCCGGTTTGAAACAACAATTGGAGACAGCGGCTAAAATGTTGGGAGGTTTTTAGTGAACGATAAATGCCTTATCATTAATAATTGTCAGGCTAAAATGAGTAAGGATATTCCAATAATCGGCTTTACTGAATTCCGTGATTCAGTTATAACTGAAACTCAAATTGGGGCGAGAGTCGTTTCTTTTTTTGCTAAGGTTAAAGAAGAAGGGCGATTCATTCTGGTTATTGTTTTAGCCAGAGATAAAGAAGGCACTTTAGCTGTTTTTTCTACTGAAGTAAAAGAATCATATCATTCGCTTACTTTGGACGTACCGCAAGTTCATCTGTTTGAACGGGAAATCTTTGAACAATGGGGAATTAGACCTAACGGGCATCCTTGGCTTAGGCCGGTACGTTTTCATCAGCCTTATTCTGAAGAAATATCGAAATTTGTTGAAAACAGAAAAGCCCGGTCGGCTAAACCTTTTTTAAGAATTTCCGGCCAGGAGACCCATCAGGTTTCGGTTGGGCCGGTACATGCCGGAATTATTGAACCGGGGCATTTTCTGTTTCAATGTCATGGCGAAAAGGTTTTCAATCTTGAAATCTCCTTAGGCTATCAGCATCGCGGCCTTGAGCGGTCTATACTCAGCGCGCCCAGTCAGCGTCTAATCCATTATATGGAAACCGCGGCCGGGGATACGACGATTGGTCACTGCCTGGCCTATTGTCAGGCGATAGAGGCTTTGGCTGATTGTCGTGTTCCATTAAGGGCGGCGGCTATTCGAGGCATATTGCTTGAGTTGGAGCGGCTGGCAAATCATACCGGGGATCTTGGTGCTTTAGCTAATGATATTGGTTATTTACCTACTACGGCTTATTGCGGCCGATTAAGAGGTGATTTCCTTAATATGACGGCATATATTTGCGGAAATAGATTTGGCCGCAACATTGTTCGGCCCGGCGGTCTAAGCTTTGATCTTGATTTTAGTATGATTAAGGAATTAATCAAGCGGTTAGAGGAGACCTTTGAGGATGTAAAAAACGCGGTATCGTTACTTTGGGATTCGTCTTTAGTAGTTGAGCGTTTTGATGAAACCGGCATTTTGACAAAAATAAACGCCATAGATCTAGGGATTGTAGGTGTTGCCGCGCGGGCTTGTGGCATTGAGCGGGATGTTCGTTTTGATTTTCCAACAGGGATATTTAAGTTTTCACAAATTCCGGTATCGACACATTCTTCCGGTGATGTTTTTTCCCGGGCTTTTGTCCGCTGGCTTGAGATACAGCGGTCATTCGAATTTATTAGGGATCAACTGAAAAATTTACCAGAAGGAAATATCTCGCATGAAATCGGCAATATCAATAAAGACCGGACCGTGGTTTCTTTAATTGAAGCTTGGCGAGGAGAAATCGCGCATATAGTTTTTACTGATAATGCTGGGAAAATTTGCGATTATAAAATAACTGACCCATCGTTTCATAATTGGCTGGGGCTGGCGATTGCTGTTAGAGGGGAAGCTATTTCAGATTTTCCGATTTGTAATAAGAGTTTTAATCTGTCTTATTGCGGACATGATTTGTGAAAAGGAAGGATTATGCTTAAAGTAATATATTCCAGGTTTAAACAGGGTTATCGAACAATGGCTTTTCCGGCCAAAGAGGATGTTTTTTCTGAAAGATTCTTAGGTAAGCCGTGCTTTAATTCGCGGTCTTCGATCGATGACTTAGCCAGTTCTCAATCGGTTTGCCCTACCGGAGCTATTAGCCGTTGCGGTAATAATTTTTCTCTGGATATGGGAAAATGTCTGTTTTGCGGGGAATGTCAAAAGGTTTGCGCCAATAAGGCTATTGTTTTTACTAGGGAGTATCGCTTAGCGGCTCAAGATAAAAATGATCTTATTATCAGAAGTAATCCTAAAGATATTGAGAATCGGACAAAAAAGGGTATTAAACAAATCTTTGGCCGGTCACTTAAGCTTCGTCAACTAAGTGCCGGGGGGTGTAACGCTTGCGAGTCAGATATAAATGTTTTAAGCACGCCAAGTTTTGATCTCGCGCGTTTTGGAATTCAATTTGTAGCTTCTCCGCGTCATGCCGACGGGCTGGTAGTAACTGGTCCGGTAACCGAAAATATGAAAATAGCGTTAGAGAAAACCTATCGGGCAATAGCTTCTCCTAAGCTTGTTATCGCAATTGGCGCCTGCGCTATATCGGGAGGGCTTTATCAAATCGATAGCCAATGTAATAACGGGGTTGATTCTTTAATTCCGGTTGATCTTTATATCCCCGGCTGTCCACCGCATCCCTTGACTATCCTTGATGGTCTACTAACTGTTATTGGCCGGATAAAATAATCGTTTTTACTGTCTTTATCCTGCTGAATTAAATATCTTGAGAAAGAGATATTTTGGGGTAGAATAAAAACATGGGATCAAAAAGGATAAATAAAAGCAGTCTTCCCAGACGAGAAAAAATACTTCAACGCCAAACCAAAAAGCCGTATCAAACAACAATTGAGTTTCCCGATGAAACTTTTCAAGATGTCGTAAGAAATTGGCATGATCCAATTTTAATTACCAATGAAAAGGGAAAGCCTTTTTTTGCCAATAAAAGCGCCTGTAAATTGTTGGGTTATTCTCAAAAAGAGATTCTCAATATAACAGCAAAAGATATAATCGCTCATGATAAGTTTTCTGAAGTTAACGCTCTTTTAAAAAAGAGGATGCGCGGTGAGAAAGCTCCTTTTTGTTATGAAACAGTTTTACGCCGTAAGGATCAAACCGCCTTTATCGCTGAGATAACGGCTCAGACAGTACCCTGGAAAGGTGTTATCGCTGATATGATTGTTTTACGGGATATTACTGATTCAAAAAAACAGGAGGAGCAAAGCCGGCTTTTTAAGTTTTGCATGGATTCTTCAGTAGTTAGTACTTTTTTAATGTCGCCTCAGGGGGCGTTTCTTGATGTTAACAAACAGGCTTGTTTGAGTCTCGGCTACACTAAGAAAGAGCTGACTTCTATGTCGGTTTGGGATATCGATCCCGGTCACCCCAAAAAAATCCGCCGCGGCCGGTGGAATATTTTTCGTAAGCAGAAAAGAATGACTTTTGAGACCAATCATCGAAGAAAAGATGGGATTATATTTCCGGTTGAAGTAACCAACCATTATTTAGACTATCAAGGCAAAGAATATGAGTTTGCCTTCGCGGTTGATATTACTGCCCGTAAAAAAGCCGAAAAGACTTTTCGTGACATAGAATGGATCGTTAAAAAACGTTTTAAGGTAAACAAAAATAAGAGTTATCAGCCTTTCTATGACGATATAACTAAACTAAATCGGACCGGTTTGATAATAAATTCGGTCAACAAAAAAAATCTTAGGGATATTGCCGCCGGAATCCTTTATTTGCTGGATAGTTCAATCGCGATATATGAACTAAACGGTAATTACGCGCTTCGGATGTTTAATTCCCAATGGTGCCGAGCTTTGGATCAGGCTTCACGGAAATTGGCGAAAATAAAAGATAATAAAGCCGCTTTGCTGAAAGGTAAATGGCTCTGTCATGATTGTTGGTGGAAAGATAATGCCAAAATTTGTATTAGTTCTAAGAAACCATTTAGTACTGTCTGCGTCGGTGGTATACATCTATATAGTGTTCCGATATTAGCTAAGAATGAAGTAGTCGGTGTTATTATTATTAGCTATGGCGATCCACCGAAAGATCCTGAAAAGCTGCAGGCTTTAGCTGATAAATTCAGAGTCAATATCTATGAGCTAATGGAGACTTCTCGTCAGTATGAGTCTCGTCCTCAATTTCTGATTGATATCGCTAAGGAAAAAATAAGAAGTTCCGCCCGGTTGATTGGCACAATCGTCGAGACTAATCTCGCCCCAAAAAAACGATAGGCTTTTTTTAGCCGTTTGTTTTATATTTCAAATTGATTGTTTCAATTTTCGACTCAGTTCTTTGAAATCTGATATTGAGTGATATAATGAAAATCTTTTACGTTTAAATTTTTATTTTTTCAGGGTAAATCAAAAAAAACAAGTCTTAAGCTGGTTGTCCGGTAATTCAGCCAGCAGTATTCTTAGTTGATGGCAAAGGATCAGCCGAGGTTAGTAATGGAAAATTTTAAACTTAGAAAATGTAAATGTTCAGTTTCGGTTTTTGTTCCGGTCTATAACGAAGCAAAAAATATATGCTTAAATATACAATTTTTACAAAGTTCTCTTGAAAAAATAGGTTGTCTTTACGAAATAATTGTTGTTGATGACGCTTCGACTGATACAACGATCCAGGCTTTATCTGGTTTAGTAAAAAATGATAATCGGCTGCGGATTTTGAGATATGAAACTGGCCCTTCAAGAAGAGAGAATCTTGCTTCTTCTTTTGAATATGCTAAATATGATCTGATTGTTTTTACTGACTGTGATTTGATTAATACTTTTGACTATATTTCCGATCTGGTCCTTAACTTATTGTCGGGCAATGACATTGTTATTGCCAGCCGCTATCTTAAAGACTCAAAAATTAAGCGGAACATCTTTCGTTTGTTTTTGAGTAAGATCTATCTTTTTTTAATCAGAATTTGTTTTAGACTTGATATATCGGACTTTCTCTGTGGCTTTAAAGCTTTTAAGCGGGATGTTTTGCTTGATCTCGTCAAAGAGATGGGCTATGACAACAGTTTTAAAAGAGGAATCTTTTGGGATGCTGAGCTGCTTATCAGGGCAAAGAGCGCCGGATATAAGATCAAGGAGATCCCGGTTGTCTGGTTTGAAGGTGGTAAAAGCTCTCTTAACTTTAGTCATGAGAAAGGAATGTTCTTTTATATTATAAAGTTTATGTTTAAATTCGCCCATGGTAAAAATAAAACATAATTTGTTATTAAATAGAGCCGCTGTTGCCGCAGCCGCAGTTTCCGCTCTTATCTTATTGCGTCTGGCAACCGGGAATATACTTTATAGTCAGCATTTTTTTTGGAATGCTATGCGGGCGGCCTGGGTTTTGTCACCCTTTTATGGTTACAGTTTTTACTTTTTACCGGCTGAGGCTCCGGTATTATCAGTAATTTATGGACCGATAGGTGCTTTGTTGTTAAGTCCGATAGCTTTAGCTAAGACTCCCGGATCGATTGTTACCTTTGGTTCCTTTTTATGTTTTTGTTACTATCTTTTCCCGGTTATTGCTTTATTCTTATCAAAAAAGAATTTATCTTTAAGGCAATGTTTTTTTTGGTTTTGCGGTTTATCCTTTTTTCTAATATTTACTTTATCAATTCCGGCTATGCGTCATTGCGCTTTTGCTATCCATGTTGACGCTCCCGGTTTAGCTCTTGTTGTTTCCGGATGCTTGTTAATCGGCGGTATCAAAAGCAGTAAATCTGAGACAATTATTTTTTTGTCATCTTTATGCCTTGTTTTATCGTTTTGGGACAAACAGACTTTTGTTCCGGTACTTTTTGTCGTTTTGGCCTATCTCTTTTGTTTTATCGATAAGAAAATCGCCTACAGCTATATGACGTTTCTGTTAGTTAATTTCATTCTTGTTAGCGGGATTATTCTTTTATTTTTTCCTGTAAA
Source organism: Candidatus Omnitrophota bacterium (assembly GCA_028711575.1). Lineage (GTDB taxonomy): Bacteria > Omnitrophota > Gorgyraeia > Duberdicusellales > 4484-171 > JAQTSA01. The sequence continues at coordinate 8,675 of JAQTSA010000016.1, forward strand.
ATCTCTCCTTTTTTATATTTTTGAGTTGCCGGCAAAGACACCTTGGAAGGATATTCGAGAAGCTCAAAATCTATTGCCTTTTCTCCAATATACGGCAGGTTTTGGTTTGTTTATAATTATTCTGTCTAAATACTACGTTTTTTTTGCTCAAAAAAAGATTAAACCGGAAACCGCTGATATCAAAATTAAATTAGATAACAGCCGATGGCTGCTTTTTGCTCTTATTGGTATCAGTCTTTATTTTACGGGTGTTTTAGGCTATATCAAATGGTTCGGCTCAGAAAACAATTTCGGCATTTCTTTTTATTTTCTCGCTATTTCTTGTCTCCTTATTTTTGTTGAGTTTGCTGAAGACCGTTTTTGGTCTTTGACTCCAGAAAATAAAGTTTATTTCTTTTCTGGGCTTTCGCTTTTAGTTCTTTGGTTAACTCTTATCGTGGTTTTTTTATTTCAACAAAGGGTTTTTAAAGCGAATCCTTCTTCTAAAAGCGGTTTAGTCGCGGCATATTCTTTTTCTAAAAAATATCCCGGCCAGGTTTATTTGCCTGATTTTCCTCTGGTAACCCTGCTTACTGACTCAAAGCTTTACTACTTTACATTTGCGATAAAGGAAAGGCAGAAAGCTAAATATCCTTTTGGCCGGAAAAACTTAAACAAATATATCCCTCAAGATTTAAAATTTATCGTTTTTGATAAAAAAAGTTTTGCTAATGGCTGGGTTAACAATTTTTTCCCTGAGTTTGTTGTGGATAGTAATTTTTCTGGTTTATCACCACGATGGATAGTCCTGCGGCCAAAGGAAAATATATTTCAGGAGAAAAATCCGTGAAAGTAGTCTTAATTGACCCTCGCCTTTCGGCCAAGGATGAGTACGGAAGTTTAAAAGATGTATCCAATATAATACCTAATTTGGGACTGGCTTACATAGCTTCTGCTTTAAGAAATCGGGGATATGATGTTAAAATTGTCGATTGTTCAGTTTCTGAAATATCTTTAGAATCGCTTAAAGATATTTGTGCTGATTATCTGCCGGACGTTTTCGGTTTTACAGCGACAGTCCTTTCTATCCAATCAGCTTGCAAAGCGGCGGAGTATTTAAAAGTTTTTTTCCCCGATAGTTTATTTGTTATTGGTGGGCCTCAGGTTACAGCTTTACCGTTTGAGGTTATGAACCAAAAATATTTTGATGTTGGAGTTTTGGGCGAAGGTGAGGACACTGTTTTAGAGTTGCTGGATTGTTTTTCTCTGAGCGAAGATGGCTTTTCAAAAGTTCCCGGATTAATCTACTGGAATAGGCAACAGGCGGCCTGGGAATTATCCCCTAAACGTGAATATATAAGTGATTTAAACCGGCGGCCTTTTCCGGCTCGTGACTTGTTTGTTCCCCTTAACCGGTACAGCTACAGCCCTGTTTCAACCTTAAAAAGTCCCTGTTGTCACATAATATCAAGTAGGGGGTGTCCCTATAGCTGCAGCTTCTGTGATAAGAGCGTAACTGGAAGTGTCTTTAGGGCCCGTAATGCCTCTGACATTGTCGATGAGATAGAACACCTAATAAAAGATTTTAAAGTCAAAGAAATTAAATTTTTTGATGATAATTTTGCTTTTGATAGTAAACGAGTTTTCGATTTATGCGATTTAATTCTTAAAAAGAAGATTAATATATCCTGGACTTGCGTTGTTCATGCCAATACTGTCAGCTACGAGTTGTTAAGGCGAATGAAGATGGCGGGCTGTTGGCAGGTTGTTTTTGGATTGGAGTCCGGAAACCAAAAGATTTTGGATTCGGTCTCTAAACCTTTGACTTTAGATATTTCAGCCAGAGCCATTAGATTGGCCAAACGTTTAAGAATGAATACAAGGGCGACATTTATTCTAGGCCTTCCCGGTGAAACCAGCGAAACTATTCGTCAGACATTAAGTTTCGCTAAAAAACTAAATATTGATACTGTGAGCTTTTATGTTTTTTCGCCTTATCCCGGTTCGGTCTTATTTAAAGACTTGGAAATAAAAGGACAATTGCGTCATAGGAATTATCAATATTATCGACTTATCATTGATCAAAAAAATCACTGTTTGCCTTATGTTCCGGAAGGATTGACAGAAGAAGCGTTAACGGAAAGCATCAACTACTGTTACCGGGCTTACTATCTGAGATTTGCCTATGTTTTTAGGCAATTAGCTGATTTGCTTAATTTTTATCAGTTACGGAGATATCTACGCTGTCTTAGACCGCTTTTTTCTATTTTTAAGGAGCGGTAAAGTAAGGTGAAAATATGAAAAAAATAATTCTTTTTCAAACTGATGTCGGATATTTTGATGATGTGCTTTCCAAACCGGATTTACCTTTAGGCCTCTTGGCTGTTGCTTCCGGCCTTGTCGATAAATTTGATGTTTCCATCATCGATGCTCGTCGTAACCGTCAATGGAAAAAAATACTTCTAAAGGAGTTGTCGTCGGCAAACGTTATTTGCGTTGGCGTTACGGTTATGCTTGGGGAGAGTATTAACCAGGGTAAAACGGTCAGCGCGATAGTTAAAGAGTATTTAAAGGATATCGTTGTTGTCTGGGGAGGTACTCAGTCTACCTTATCTAGCGATCTTGTTTTAAAAGAAAAAAACGTCGATGTAGTCGTTCGCGGCGAAGGTGAAAGGCCGTTTGCTTTGTTAGCGGAAGCCGTAAGCAGCAAAACAACTTATTCAAAAATACCTTCTATATCTTATAAAGCTAATGGGAGTATAGTTCATAACCCTTTGAGTGAGTTAGCTGACCTAAAAAATTTGCCTGAATTGCCTTATCATTTAATTGATATTAGAGGATATATGCCTAAAATGGGCCGACGGCGGTCACTTAACTATGAGAGTTCCCGGGGGTGTCCTGTTGGTTGTCCTTTTTGTTATAACACTTTACTTGCCGGCAGAACTTGGCGGGGGAAAAAATCTTCAACGGTTGTTGATGATCTTGTTAACTTAAGGAATCTTTACGGAGTTGAACATATTTATTTTGTTGATGACAACCTTTTTTGTGATTTAAACCGGCTGCGCGATATTGCCTTGGGTCTGATTAAAGCTGAGTGCGCGATTACCTGGGATACCCAAGGAGCTTGTCTAGATGATGTGTATAAGTTGAGAGAAAAAGATCTGATTATTCTAAAACAGAGTGGGTTAGTCCGTTTGGCGATAGGTGTTCAAACTGCTTCGGGAAGAATTCGCCGTCTTATAAAAAGCGGTTTAACAGATGAAATGATTCATTCTGTAAATAAAAAACTTAAAAAATTCAAAGTTAATCCGCATTATTATTTTATGATGGGGTTTCCTGGTGAAACCGACCAAGAGCGGTCTGACACTATTGGGCTGGCTTTAAAATTGATAGCTGATAACCGTGATGCTACAACGTCTTCTTTTTCTTGTTACGCGCCTTGGCCGGGTACGGAACTGTTTTCGTTTTGTGAAGAAAAATTCGGCTTAAAAAAACCTGAGACTATCGATTATTGGATCAAAGAGTGGGACTATAGTGATGTTCCTTGGCTTAGCGAACGACAGAAAGTTTTGTTGCATCGGATTTTCCTTATCAGCATGCTTTATGATAAGAAGGCCCAGTGGTATTCCGGATCATTTTTTACCAGATTAATCGCGGCTATTTATCGTCCCCTGGCATTGTTTCGCTTAAAGCATCGGTTTTTTTCTTTTTTTATCGAAGAAAGATTGATCGAATTTGGTAAAACTTGTCTGAAGTTTCGTCTTTTAAAATAAAAAATAATCAGCTAAAAACGGTCATGATTAAACAATAATTTTTAAACGCTTGACAATCTTAAATAGCATATTAAAATATTCTAATAATGGAATATAGGGAGAGACATGAAAATCGACAAATTTATTGAAGCGGCCGAAATCTTTAGGGCTTTTTCTCATCCGGTTCGTTTAGGGATCGTAGTGCAGTTATTGAGAAAAAAAGATTGTGTGAGCAATATTAAACGTCTTTTAGCTGTTTCTCAAAGTGTTGTTTCTAAACAGCTTTCGCTGCTCAAAGACTGGGGGATCGTCGAATGTCAGCGAAAAGGACAAAAGAAATGCTATTTTTTAAAAAATGTCCAGTTAGTTAAAGATATTGTTAAAATAATCGAAAAGAATTCTTGTATAAAAAATAAAATATTTGAGGAGGGTGAGAAATGATTAAGACCGTTGGTTTTGTTTTGGCGGGCGCTGTAATTGGCGGTATTATTGGTTATTTCGGCCAATGTTCTAGCGGTACTTGTCCGTTAACTAGCAGTCCGTATAGTGGTGCGATTTATGGCGCGATAGTCGGTTTGTTGTTCGCTTTTGTATGAATTTGATTATTCTCAACCTTGAAACCTAAGTTAAGGAGCTGATACGCTAATTGCTTAGTAACAGCGAGCAGAGACTTAAAATGATTCGTAAAATGAAATGGCTCTCTAAACTAGAGCAGATATGTCATCGGTTGCAGCGATTCCTAAAAATAGGCGAATTGCTGTTTTTTGTCAGGTCGGCCGTGGACACCTTGCCGTCTGTATCTTGAGGCAGAGCGGATATAACGCGGTTAATTTATCGGGAGGTTTTTTGACTTACTTAAATTATTTGGATTCTGCCCGTAGCCTGGATATCGTTGGTTTGGAGGCAAAGATGAATAAAGAAAACTTTTGTACCGGGCCTACCGGCTCTTCGGGGCGAGCGGCTCTTCGCGGCCTGATTGAATAGACGCAATCTAAAATCAGAGACCAAAGGTATTGAGAGTCAAGGCCTTAGGTATTGATTCCAATAAAATTGTTTTGAATTTATCTTTTTTTCGATTATTAAATTTTTGACGGAATAAAAGTATTATACAATTTAAATATTTTGTGGTATAGTAACAAAATAATTTCTTTTAGTATCTCTGAGGCCTTATACCTTTAGTTGTTAGGATGAGAAATCTCTGATGCAAAAGACTTAAAAAGGTATTATAAGGAACGTTTGTGAGATTACCCCCGTTAATTATTGGCGATTTGACTATACCGATACCTATTATTCAGGGTGGAATGGGTGTGCGGGTTTCTACTGCTTCATTGGCGAGTGCTGTTGCTAATTGCGGCGGGGCGGGTACAATTGCCAGTATTGGTCTTGGTTTTTTTTCCTGTAAAAAAGACGCTGCCTTTATAAAGGAAGAGTGTGTTAATCTTCTGATAAATGAAATCCGTCAAGCCCGGGCTTTAACTAAAGGTGTAATCGGCGTTAATATTTTAACGGCAGTTACTAATTTTGCCGAACTGGTAAGGGCGGCGGTATCTGAGTCGGTAGATTATATAATCGCTGGTGCCGGATTACCGCTACGGTTACCGGAATTTGCTAAAGATTCTTCTACCAAACTGATTCCGATAGTTTCCTCTGGCAGGGTTGCTCAGTTGATTATTAAGTCCTGGAAAAAACGATATGATAAGCTTCCTGATGCTATAATTGTTGAAGGCCCTTTGGCCGGTGGGCATTTGGGTTTTTCTAAGCAGGAGATCGAATCCCGCAAAGAAAATGCTCTTGAAAAGATTGTTTCCGAAGTTTTAGCTGTAACTGCCAGTTTTCAACGCAGTCTTAAATCGACGATACCAGTTATTGCCGCAGGCGGAATCTTTACTGGCGCTGATATCGGCCGGTTTTTAAAGCTTGGCGTCTCAGGAGTGCAAATGGGTACCCGATTTGTTGCTACAAATGAATGCGAGGTCCCTCAGGCTTTTAAAGAAAAGTATATCAATGCTAAAGATGAGGACATAATTTTAATAGACAGTCCAGTTGGTCTTCCCGGCAGAGTAATTCGAACCAAGTTTGTCGATAGTCTCGATAAAAATCATCGGGAAAAATTCAGTTGTATCTACAAATGCTTAAAACCTTGTGATGTTACACGCGCTCCTTATTGTATTGCCGAGCGTCTTATTAACGCTGTAAATTCCGACAAAATAGAAGAGGCAGTTGTTTTTGCCGGGTTCAACGCGGCGAGAGTTAAAAAAATTGTACCGGTAAAAGAACTTATGGCTGAGTTGGTTCAGGGAGCTGAACATTATTTGGATGAAGGGAGTTAATTAATGTCAAGTGAAGAAATGATAAAGGCCAGCGGAGTGGTTACTGAAGTTTTGGCGAACGCGATGTTTCGTGTTACGATTGAAGGTGGGCATGAAATATTAGCCTATCCCCGCGGCAAAATGAGGAAGTTTTTTATAAGAATTTTAACTGGTGACATGGTTGATGTTGAAATGTCACCATATGATTTAACGAAAGGACGTATTACCTATAGAAAAAAATAGTGGGGAAAACTATTTTTGGCCGTTGGTTTGTTGATGTAACGATAAAAGGAGAGGAAGATGGAAGAAGAGAAAAAAATTTATATTGGTAACTTAGAGTATGGCGTTACTGAAAGTGATCTGCGTGATTTGCTTTCTGAAAAAGGGATAAAAGCCGGTAGTATTAGCCTTATAACTGATAAATATACCGGCCGTCCTAAAGGCTTTGGCTTTATTGAATTTGAATCAGCGGATGAAGCCGGTAAAGCGATTGAAGTTTTAAACGAGCTGGAACTTAATGGCCGGGCTATTAAGGCTAATAAAGCGCAGAAAATGAAGCCGCGGAATGAGAATTCCGGCGGTGGCGGTTACGGGCGAAGCGATTCCCGCTATTAAAAATTGATAATACATAAGCAAGGGCAGGACAAAAGGTTCCTGCCCTTGTTTATTTGATGGTATCCCGCTTTTTTTGCCATTTGTTTTCTGCAATCAAATATTGCTGAAAAGGTTATCTTCTTGTAGAATGAATCTTGATTTACGGCTTATGAAAAAAATAATAATTATCCGGTCAAAGGAGGCTGATAATGCTTAAACATGTTTTGATGTGGAAGGTGAAAGCTGAGTGTAACGGTAAAAAAAAACCGGAACTTATCGATGAGCTGGCTGCTAAGCTTGAATCCTTAATAGAAATAAGCGAAGTCGTGAGTTTGAAAGTCGGCAAGAATGTTAGTGACCGGAAAAATGCTTTCGATATCGTTTTTTTTAGTGAATTCAAAAGTAACGATGATCTTCAAAGTTATCGCGACAACCCGTATCATCTTGAAGTAGCCGACTATATAAATAGCGTAACCGAAATGGGATTTGTTGTTGATTATTATTCCGATTAGAAATTATTTTCTTAAGTTTTAAGTGACTGAATTTTATCTTAATATTCAGACTTTAAATAGCTTGATTGGCTGATTTTGCCGGGATATAATGCCCAGGGCTCAGATCAGTCAGAACCGGCAACGAAACCGTTGATTGTAAGGATAAATATCTAATGATTCTTTTTCAAGTGATCGCTAAAAAAACATTATTTTTACCAATAGTTATATTGTTTGTGAGTTTTCTGTTTCTTAGTCCGGCTTTTAGCGAAACCAAAATTAGTTTAAAAGACGCCTTTCTAGAAGGAGATCTTTCCGGAACGGTTGGAACTTATTATGAATATACCAGGCAAAATCCTAATTCTAATTTTGGATGGGCAACTTCTTATTTAGGCCTAAAGTATGAAACGAAACCCTTAAACAATTTGAATTTTGGCGCTAAGCTTTTCGCTCATGGGCGTATTTATAGTTACAGCCAAGATCCATTAACTGTTCCTTACGACCGGGACATTGAAACTAAGGTTACTCTGCCGGAACTTTATTTTAGTTATAGTTTTTTTTTAAACACCCGAATAGTTGCCGGGCGTTATGCGCATAGCAGGATAACTCATATTGATGATGCCCAAAGCCAAGGGGCCTATATTAGTTTTGGCGAAATTGAAACCCTCAGGTTTTTGACCGGGTTTATGCTACGTTTTGCCGAAATAGATTATGACGATTCTGAAGATTTTGGCCGCAACAATAATTCTCAGGACTTATCGGACAATGTTTTTTATGGTGAAGATTCGTCTCCTTACCTTATGTTTCTTGAAGCTGTCTGGGAGCCAAGTGATCTTGTAACCTTAAATCCTTATTTTATGCGTCAGGATTCCTATGCCGGTGTTTATGGCTTTGACCTGGATCTAGAGAAAAAAATGGAAGAATACGCCATAACTTACGGGGCTAGATTTAGTTTTTATCATGTCGCTTCAGAAATCGAATCTTATCGGGACTCTAATAATTTTTCATTATTCCCTTATCTTCGTAAAGGACCGATCGAATTAACTTTGGGTTACGCGGCGTTTGATGATGGTAATGCTTTGAATAAACCGCTTTGGTTTAGCGATTACTTCACAGTGTTAGATCAACAGGCTGGGTACGCTAATCCGGATAGCGAGAAAATTTTTGCGAAAATTAAATTCATTAAAGGAAAATTTTGGGCACATTGTGCTTATGGTGACAATAATTATGATTTATCGTTGACTGACGGAAGAAGTTCCCAGGAATATGAGTTCCAGTTAGGTTACCAGGTAACAAGCAGTATCGACTTTAATTTGCGGTTGTTTAACGTTGAGTATCAGGAGGTTAACGATAGGGATTATCAAAAAGCCGAGACACGGCTGCGTTTAAAATTCTAATTTTTTTAGAAATTTTATCAGGAGAGAAACGATTATCGAAAATTATCAAATCAAGGCTTTGTTGTTCGGTTCTTTTTTTCTCGGCTGTCTTTTAATTGCCGGAGTCTTTAACCAGTATCGTACCGGTCAAACTTATGGCGCCACCGGTAAAGGGAGGATTTATAAAGGCAAAGATCCGGTGTATTTTCATTATCTTGGGATTATTAGAACGATACTTGGGGCAGCTTTATTGCTTTTAACAATCATCCGTTTGTTTTAAGCGCGGGGCTTTATTGCCGGCCTTGGTAACTATTACTAAGTTTTATAAAACATTTCAAAAAGGAAGATTGATATGAATGAAGATCTGTATTTAGATGAAAAAGAACTTCTCAGGCTTGTTAGAGCGCGTATGCCTTTTGGAAAGTATCAGGGCCGGTTGCTTATAGATTTACCGGAATCTTATCTGGTTTGGTTTGCCCAGAAAGGATTTCCTCAAGGCCATTTAGGTGAGATGCTTCAATCGGTTTATGAAATTAAACTTAATGGATTAGAACATCTGTTTGAGGTAATCCGAAACTTAACATGAACAGTGACAGCCATCTAGACAAAGATAATATTGATAAGCCTATCAGCGTTACCGGTACTGATAATTTGCCAAATCTTAATATCGAGCGTATATATTCTTATTTAGTCTCAGAGTTAAATCTTAAACATTCCTCGGTTGTTAATACAGTCGCTTTACTTAACGATAAAGCCACGGTTCCTTTTATTTCCCGTTACCGAAAAGAACGTACCGGTAATCTTAATGAAATCCAGATTCGAAATATCCAAGAGCGGTTTAATTATTATCAGGAGCTCGAGAAACGAAAATTATTTATCGTCTCGTCTATCTCTTCTCAAGACAAAATGACCGATGAACTTTTGCTGATCATTGAAAGTTCCCGGGATAAGCAGACTTTAGAAGACATTTATCTGCCGTTTAAACCTAAACGAACTTCCAAAGCTACTCTTGCAAAACAAAAAGGCCTTGAGCCGTTAAGTGATATTATTTTTAATCAATTCAATCCTGATTCTGATTATGAGACAATTATTTCAAAATTTATTGATTCAGAAAAAGGGGTTAATAGTTTTGAAGAAGCGGTTAGCGGGGCAATTGACATTTTAGTCGAGCGTATCAATGATGATTCTCAAATAAGAGGCTGGTTACGCGATCTTATACAAAGAACAGGAATTTTTAGTGTAAAAGTAAGGAAAGACTGGAAAGATAAAAAGTCAAAGTATGAGATGTATTATAAGTTTGCTGAGCCTTTAAAGAAGACTCTTTCTCATCGCCTGCTTGCTGTGCGGCGGGGAGCCGCCGAAGGGGTTCTTTCCTGGAATATCGATATTGACCGGGAGAGAGCCTGCCAATTTATGGAAAGGAAAATCGTAAAAAATAGAAATTTTATTTTCCTTAAAGAACTTCTAAGATCTATTGATTTGGCTTTTAAGCGAATTTTACTTTCTTTAGAAAATGAAGTCTTTAATCTTACCTTAGAAGACGCTGAAACTGAAGCTATAGATGTTTTTTCAAAAAATTTAAATACTCTGCTTTTAGAGGCTCCGGCCGGAGAAAAGTGTATCCTTGGCGTTGACCCGGGTTTTCGTACCGGCTGTAAGCTGGCTGTAATTGATAGAAGTTCAAAGTTTTTAGAATACAAAACCATTTTTCCCCATCCGCCGCAATCTAAAAAAGAAGATGCTTCTCGGATTATATTTGAACTTCTTAAAAAGTATAACGTTGAAATCATAGCTGTTGGAAACGGCACGGCTTCCCGGGAAACTATGTCTTTTATAAAAAATATTTTAGATAGTGATAGCCCGATTGATCTTATTTCCGTCAGCGAAGCCGGGGCTTCAGTTTATTCAGCGTCGCAAGTTGCGATAAAAGAGTTTCCTGACCTTGACGTCTCGGTCAGAGGGGCGATCAGTATTGCCCGGCGGCTTCAGGATCCCTTAGCTGAACTGGTAAAGGTAGAGCCTAAATCAATTGGTGTCGGTCAGTATCAGCATGATGTCAATCAAGTCTTATTGAAGAAGAAATTAGATTTTGTGGTTGAGTCCTGCGTTAATTATGTGGGCGTTAAGCTTAACACTGCTTCTGAGGAACTCTTATCTTATGTCTCTGGTATCGGTCCGGCTTTAGCAAAAAACATTATTGATTATCGAAACAGCAAAGGTCTTTTTTCTTCTCGCTTCGATCTTTTGAATGTAGCTAAATTGGGGGAAAAGGCTTTTGAGCAGTGCGCTGGATTTCTACGTTTAGGCAATAGCCGTAATCCTCTCGATAATTCAAGCATTCATCCCGAAAGTTACCCGATAGTTGAGCGGATGGCCAAGGATATCGGTTTGGATGTCGGATCACTTTTTGCCAACAGCGATAGTCTTGCCAAAATAAAGATTGAAGATTATATAACCGATACAGTTGGGATCATAACTCTTAAGGATATTGTTCTGGAGCTTGCAAAGCCTGGCCTTGATCCTCGTCAAGAGTTTAAGAATATAGAATTTGATGATAAAATACAGGATATATCCGACCTTAAAGAAGGAATGGAACTTTCGGGAAAAATCACCAATGTTACAAATTTTGGCGCTTTTGTGGATATCGGCGTTCATCAAGACGGCCTTATTCATATATCTAAAATAAGCCGAAGTCGATTTGTTCGCTGTCCTTATGACTTTGTATCGGTCGGGGATAAAGTCAGAGTAAAAATTTTATCTTTTGATACGGTTCTAAAACGAATAGATTTAGAAAGGATAGAAAATGCTTAATATTAGAAAGGAGTTTAAGGACCTAAAGCCTAAAGCCGTTAAAGGAGTTTTTGTTCCCGGAGAAGAGGTTGAGGTTGAGGTTTATGAGTTCACTGATTTAGGAGTCAAACTCAGTGTTAATAGTGAGTACCGCGGCTTAGCTTATAAAAATGAAGTTTTTAAAGATTTACATAAAGGGCAAAAATTTAAGGCTTATATCAAAGAGTTAAGATCTGACGGACTAATCGATATATCGTTTAATCCGCCTGGTGGTAAGGGAGTTTTTGATTTAGCGGCTGATATTCTGAAACGGCTTAAATGTTCGGGGGGCAAATTACCTTTTAATGATGCCAGTTCGCCCAAGGTTATTAGAGAAAACTTCAATGTCAGCAAGAAGGTTTTTAAACGGGCAATAGCCTATCTTTACAAAGGAAGAAAAATTGAGTTTACGGGTTCTGGTATTTGCGAAAGTGGTAAAAAAACAAAAGGGGGCAAGTTATGAAAAAATTTTATTTTTTAATTCTTTGCGCTATGGTTGTTTTAGTTAGTTCTGGCTGTGCTACTGTTAAAGGTATGGGCGAGGACATCAGCTCTTTCGGCGGCTGGATGACAAATAGCTCGGATAAAGTTAACAAATAGGCTGATTAGTTCAGCTATTCTTTTAAACCGATGAGATCCTCTAGTGTTTTTTCTCTATGAAGAAAAAGGTTATTATTATTTCTGGTAGTCCAAAACGTGACGGGAATACTGGATTGCTTATCAATTGGTTTTTAGAGGGGCTATCGGTTAAGGAGTGTGAGTTTGAAGTAATTGCCGCCGGATCTCTCTCGCTTAAATCTTTTGGCTGTTGCGCTTGTCGAATTTGTCAGGAAAGAGAAGCTTATGGCTGTGTTCTCGATGATGATGCCAGTTTGGTTCTAAAAAGAATGATCGATTCTGACCTGATAGTTATGGCTACGCCGCTTTATTTTTTCTCAGCAAGCGCTCAGATTAAAGCTGTTTTTGATAGAATGTTTTCTCTGTATAAGTGGGATAACCGCAATAATACTTTTATTACGCCGCTATCGGGCAAAACCTTTGTTTTAATTGCTAGCGCTTATGAAGATGTCGGTCTTGGCGTTTTAGAGAGTCCCTTTAAACTAACCGCAGAATACAGTAACATGTCATATCGGTCATTTCTAGTTCCTGATGCCGGTGTCTCTGGCCAAATTAAGAATATTCCGGGGATTAAAGAAAAAACCATATCTTTTGCTAAAAGCCTGTTCTAGGTGGGGATTATTTATGGGGAATAATGTTACCGCTATATTTAGTGATTTTTTTCACTTAAAGCTGGCATATTAATCATCAGGTAAACTTCTCTAATCAAAGGGCTTGCATTAAATAGGCAAAATTTTTTTAAAAGTAAAAAAAATAAAGACTTGACATCGATGATGCTTTAGTTATAATAGTGAAATAATTCACTGTTAATGGGGGTAGTTATAGATGAAGTTGTCTAATAAGACTGTTGAAAGAGTTTGTCGGGTTTTCGGGTATCTTAAAGTTTTGGAGGATAAAGGTATCGCTTTTGTTTCGTCTTTGGATTTAGCTAAAGCTATCGGCGCGACTGAATCAACGGTCCGTAAAGATATAAGTATCTTAGAGCTTACTGGTTTTAGCCGTAAAGGGTATGATGTTATGTTACTGAAAAAAGAGCTTGGTGTTAAGTTGCAGCTGAATAAAAAACGTAAGGCCTGTATCGTTGGCCTGGGGCGGTTGGGTACTGCTCTTTTGGATTATGAGAAGTTTCAGGAAGACGGATTTGAAATAGTTGCCGGATTCGACGCTAGCATTAATAAGATTGAAAGAATAAACACGGTAATAGATGTATTCGCTGTTGATGATTTAGAAAATGTTGTGGCTCAAAGAAAAATAGAGTTGGGTATTATAGCTGTTCCAGCCCAGGCCGCCCAAGGTATTGCTTATAAACTGGTAAAGTCAGGTGTAAAAGGTGTTTTAAACTTTTCGCCGGTTAAACTAATTGTGCCGAAGAACGTTATGTATCTCGACATGGATTTTACCAGTGCCTTACGTTCTATCGCGGCGAGGATGGCTGTTTGCTAAAGGTTTGTCTCCTAGAGTGAAAATGTTTTTTCAATAAGAAAAAAAGGAGGGGTTATGAAAAGAGTTTTTAACTTTAGTGCCGGGCCGGCTGTTTTGCCGGAAGATGTTTTGAAGCAGGCCGCTTTAGAGATGCTCGATTATCAGGGAAGCGGTATGTCGGTTATGGAGATGTCGCATCGGGGAAAAGAGTTTACAGCTATTATTGAACAAGCTGAAAGCGATGTTCGCAGTCTTCTTAATGTGCCGGTAAATTATAAGGTGCTGTTTTTACAAGGCGGAGCTTCTTTACAGTTTTCCGCTGTCCCTTTAAATCTTATGAAAAATAAAAAAGCTGATTATGTCCATACTGGCGAGTGGTCAAAAAAAGCTATTGCTGAAGCAAAAAAGTTTGGACAAGTCAATATTGTGGCAAGTTCAGAAGATAGGAATTTTTCCTATATTCCCAAACTTGATCCTAATACCTTTACTAAGGGTGCTGATTACTTTTATATAGTTACTAACAATACCATTTACGGCACGGCATTCAAAGAGATCCCTGATACCGGAGATGTACCTTTAGTGGCTGATATGTCTTCAAATATTTTTTCTGAGCCGATTGATGTTAGTAAATTTGGGCTGATCTTTGCCGGAGCGCAGAAAAATATCGGACCGGCCGGTCTTACGCTTGTGATTGTTCGCGAAGATCTTGTAGGAAATGTTGATGAAATGGTGCCAACTTTGCTTCGTTATGATACCCATATTAAAGCCGGGTCAATGTTCAATACTCCGCCAACTTACGCGATATATATTGCCGGTCTTGTTTTTAAGTGGATGGCAAAGAATGGCGGTATCAGCGAAATGAAAAAGAATAATCAAGAGAAGGCCGGGCTTCTCTATGATTTTATCGATCGCTCAGAGTTGTTCAGCAGTCCGGTTGAAAAGTTAAGCCGGTCGATTATGAATATACCATTTGTTACTGGGGATGAAACGCTTGATTCTAAATTTATCAAGGAGGCATCTTCGGCGGGATTAAAAACGTTAAAAGGTCATCGAAGTGTCGGAGGGATGAGGGCAAGTATTTACAATGCTATGCCGAAAGCGGGAGTCATCGCTCTAGTTGAGTTTATGAAAGAGTTTGAAAAAAATAACAAATAGTCGGTGGTGATTCTAAAATTTTAAGTCTTGATAAATAAAAGACATCCTATAAAGGATAAAGCAAAAAATAACAAATTTTCAAAGAACGTTCATTGACAATTAAACCGGCATAAAAACTCTTTCAGGGCGGTACAATTCGCCGCTTTTAAGCATGCTCAGAC
>JAQTSA010000017.1 GCA_028711575.1 Candidatus Omnitrophota bacterium
TTTTTTAATGCCGCTAAGAAAAAGGCTCGTTTTGAGCAGTTCGCTTTGGCTTTTACTGAATTTTTCCGAATGGTAAGCTTATCTCATGCGACGAGTCCTCTGGTCAGTCCAAAAAGTGAAGCAACCTCTATCTTAGGTATTACTTGGGAAGGCGGGTTTATGGCTGATTTAACGGCAAAAGTTTTACGCGCTTCCTTAGCCGAATCCGAGAAACATGATACTAAGGAATTTATAATCTTGGGTAGAAAAGGCGCCGATAAAATGACGACACAAACCAACAAAGAGGTCATCGCTTTTTGTGATTTGGAAGAAGTCGGCATTTTTAATACAGCGGTTGCTGTCAAGGATTACATAATCGATCAGGTTTTAAAAGAAAACATTGGCCGGGTTTATGTCGTTTATCCTCGGGCAAAAAGTTTGAATCTAATAAAACCATTTGTTTCAATGCTTTTACCTTCGGAAGAATTGCTGGCGCGTCAGTCTGGGATAAAAGATACTATAGAAAAAGTTATAGTTGAGTCTGGCCTTAATGATATCATTCATTATTTGGCTGATATTTGGCTGACTTGTCGTATATACGAAATGATTGAAGATTGTGTTATTTCTTCTTACGCGGCTCAGTCTCAGCAATTAGAGGCCAGTTTAGAAAGAATGAAAAAAGACAAGAAAGGATTGGTCATGGGATTTCGTAAAGCAAAAAAATCTGATGTCGATAAAAGTTTACGTGAAGTTTTTACTTCTAAAATGATGACAGGAGGAAGGAGATAGCCCGATTATGTCTGATGAAAATAACAAAGATAATAATCCGTTGCAAGGAGACGCGGGAAATTTGCCTGAACCGGATTTGTCTAATAATGATTTAATTAAGCGACCTTTAGACCAAACTGGGCAAGAAGGTCATAAATCTTTGGACGATAAGGCCTTAGATGAAACTAATGAGTCAGAAATAAGTTCTGATAATAAAGATGATAGTTCTTCATTACCGGAAAATTTTGCTTCTAAAGATTCTTTAAGTCTTAATTCGGAAAGCGATTCCGCTGACCTTGAGCTTCAAAAGGAAACTTTAGAAACAGATAAGGCTGCTGAAGGAATAACGGAACAGGGGCAAACCCAGGAGAAAGGGGAAGGTTCTGGCGGTCTGTCTTATACTCCAAAATATGAACCTCAGGTTTATGATCCATCCTGGCCTAAGGGAAGAATCCTTTCGGTACAGGGTCCGGTGGTTGATGTTCAGTTTCAAAAAGGGGTAAAAGTTCCCGCTTTGTATGACGTTTTGAAGACGGAGACTTTTGACGGCCGGCCGGTGGCAATAGAAGCCGTAGAACATTTAAGGGGCAATATCGTTAGGTGTATCGCTTTAAAAGATACACTTAATTTACAAAAAAACTCTTTTGCCTATGCTACCGGATCTCCGATAAAAGTTCCGGTTGGGGATGAGCTTTTTGGTCGGATTGTTGATGTTTCCGGTAACCCCTTGGATAATAAGCCTCCGGTAGTAACTTCTCAGCAGCAGCAAATCAGAAAACCGTTGCCTAAGGCCCGGTTTGAGTTGTCGACTAAAGAACCGGATAAACCTCAAGTTTTAGAAACTGGGATTAAAATGATAGATCTTTTGTTTCCTTTGGTTAAAGGAAGTAAAACTGGTATTTTAGGAGGAGCCGGTTGCGGTAAAACGGTTATTATTTTGGAATTAATTAATAATGTTGTATATAAACATCAGGGATCATGTGTTTTTACCGGAATTGGTGAGCGTATTCGCGAGGGAAACGAACTTTATTACGAACTTGAAGAACATGGCCTCTTAGATAAGGTTATGATGGTTTTTGGTCAGATGAATGAACCGCCGGGGGCGCGTTATGAGATTGTAAATACCGGAATTACTATGGCTGAATATATTCAAAGTAAAAATAAAGATGTGCTTCTTTTTATGGATAATATTTTTCGTTTTGTTCAGGGTGGGCAGGAGGTTTCTATCCTTTTAGGGCGTGTACCCTCTGAAACTGGTTATCAGCCGACCATGGCTTCTGAGGTTGGTTATATCCAGGAACGGATCCGTTCAATCAAAGGAGGAGGATCTATTACTTCTATGCAGGCTGTTTATGTTCCTGCTGATGATATGACAGACCCTGCTGTAGTTGCGATATATAGTTATCTTGACGCTTCAATCAAGTTGTCTCGAGATTTGGTGCAAAAAGGGTTTTATCCGGCGATAGACCCTATTGCTAGCACAAGTACGAATCTTGATCCTTCTATCGTTGGCCAAAAACATTTCGATATTGCTCAAAAAGTTATAACTATGATAAATAAATATAATTCGTTACATAAAATTGTTCAGGTTATTGGTATAGAAGAACTTGCTAAGGCCGACCGTAAGGATTATGAACGGGCAGAAAAGGTTCTTTATTTTATGACTCAACCCTTTGTTGTTGGTGAAGGGTTTTCCGGGATGAAGGGAGAGTATGTGGCTATTGACCAGACAATTGATAGCTGTTGTCGGATCATTGATGGCGAGTTCGATAAACGGGAGCCTAAAAGCTTTTATATGATCGGCAAAGCTAAATGAGCCAAGGGATAGGGAATGAATAAATTCGAAAAAGATCTTTATAATTTTTTGATTGAAAACAAAAGTTGCACAGCTTTAGAACTCGATGCTGTTGTCGCGGATTGTGATCAGCGAAACCTGCCATTCGTTTCGGCTATAATCAAGCAGAATATAATTTTGGCTGAAGAATTATTTAAATTGATATCTAAAATAACGGATATTCCCTTTATCAGCTTAAAAGCGGTAGCTGTTTCTCCTGAAGCGTTAAAGATAGTCTCTTCCCGCTTCGCTTGGCATTATCAGTTTGTTCCTATAAAACTTGAGGGAAAAACATTGATAATTGCTGTGAGTAATCCTTTAAGCATAAGCGCTCAGGATGAGATTCGATTTAACCTGGGTTGTGACATCCGGCTGGTTTTGGCAACAAAGGAAGATATTGTTGATCTTTTAAACAAATATTATGGATTAGGCGGAGATACAGTCGAGAAGATGATTGAATCTGAAGATATTGACCTTAGTCAGGACTATGATAATTCTTCTTTATCGTCAGCGGAGGTTCAAGATATTGAAAAGCTTGCTGAAGATGCTTCGGTTATTAAGCTTGTTAATCAGATTATTCTCCAGGCTTATAAAAAAAGAGCTACTGATATTCATATTGAACCTCAGCGCAACCGTTTAAGGTTACGTTATAGAATTGACGGAAAGTTATATGATCAGAATGTCCCGGATGCGGTAGTCAGGTTTATCGTCGCTATAATATCACGTATTAAAATTATGTCTAACTTGAATATCGTTGAACGGCGAATACCGCAGGACGGAAGAGCAATTGTTAAAACCCAAGACCAGTTACTTGATTTACGGGTGTCAGTTATTCCTACCCCTCATGGCGAGAGTGTTGTTATTAGAATCTTACCGACGCAAATGTTTTTTGATTTTGAAAGAATTGGCCTATCTCCTTCGGATGCGGAAATAATAAATTCTTTGATAGTCAAGCCTAATGGGATAATATTTGTTACTGGCCCTACGGGATCGGGTAAAACGACTACCCTATATGCCTGTTTAAAAAAAATAAATACCGAAAACACGAAGATAATTACAGTTGAAGATCCGGTTGAGTATGAGATTGATAACGTTACTCAGATACATGTTAACAATGATCTTGGGCTAACTTTTGCCAAAGGATTGCGTAGTATCTTAAGGCATGATCCCGATATCGTAATGATTGGCGAAGTAAGAGACCAGGAAACAGCTGAAATTGCTATTCGTGTTGCTTTAACCGGTCACTTAGTTTTTTCCACTCTGCATACTAATGATGCCGCCGGGGCTATTACCCGATTAATTGATATTGGTATAAAGCCTTACTTAGTGGCTTCCAGCGTACAAGCATTTGTGGCACAAAGGCTTGTGAGAACGATTTGCGATAAATGCCGTCAAGAAATAACCGAGATAGATCCGCTTATTCGTCGAACTATCAAGGAATCTTTAGCGATAACAGCTGATGATGTCCGGATATATAAAGGCCGGGGTTGTGCCCAGTGCGGTTCAACCGGCTTTTATGGTCGAACGGCTTTATATGAGATCTTGTTGGTTGATGAAGATATCCAGAATATGATTAATGAACAAAGGACGGTGGCAGATATTAAACAAGCCGCGATAGCTAAAGGGATGAAAACTCTTATCCATGATGGCTGGCTTAAAGTTGTCGCCGGAACAACTACTGTCGAAGAAGTTTTAGATGTTTGTCAAAACGATTATTTAGGCGGGGCAGTTTTTCCAAAACGACAGGATTCAGAAAAGAATCTTAGTCCTGATAGAGCTAAAAAAAATAAATCTCCATCAGAGCTTTATCCTGATGATAAGCGGATTTATATTCGGGCAGAAAAAAATGTTGGAATCTTATATAAAGTAGTGGAAAAGGGTGAAGGTGATATAATAAAACTTAATCGTCAAGAGGGTAGTATGGATTTTGATAATCTTTTTATGAAGGTATCTTCAGAGAAGATAAGTGAGGCAGATTTTAATGTTTATGAATATAAAGAGGTTACAGCTAAAACGGCTAACATTAGCGCTGGTGGTCTTATGTTTGAGTCCCAATATCTAATTCCTCAGGGCTCGCTTCTTGATATCCGGGTTCAACTTGATAGTGTTGAGATAAGTTGTTTAGCCAAGGTAGTGCGTGTAGAAAAAGATTTGCCGAAATGTTTCAGCATTTCGGTATGTTATTTGGATATATCCGGCGCGGATAGGAACAGACTGGAAGATTTTGTTAAAGGATAAGTAATTAAATATGAAAAAATTTATATATCGGGCTAAAGAAGGCCCGGAAACGCTTGTTGAAGGTAAAATAAACGCTTCTGATAAAGAAGATGCTGTCAACCTTTTGAGCCAACGCGGTTTGGTTGCCACTTATATTGAAGAAGAAACAAGTCCTAAGCAGGCCACCGGACGCTATCGCTGGAATAAATTGTTTGGTATAAGATCAAAAGAATTAACCACTTATACTCGTCAGTTAGCGAATCTTTTGAAATCCGGAATCCCGATATTGCGGTCTTTAATGATACTCTCTCAACAGGCTAATAATGATTTTTTTAAAGATGTTTTGCTTGAAGTAGCCGATAAAGTAAAACAAGGGAAACAGTTATCGGAAGCGTTGCAAGATTATCCTCAAATTTTTTCTCGGTTTTATGTCGCAATGGTTAAAACCGGTGAAGATAGCGGAGCAATGCATATTTCTCTAACGCGTATTGTTAGCTACTACAAACGGCAAGATGAATTTGTTTCTAAAGTTAAATCGGCATTAACTTACCCGGCCTTAATAATTGTTGTAGGATTTTTAACAGTTCTTTTTATTTTCACAAATGTGATTCCTAAAATTATGCCGATATTTGTCGATTTAGGTGTTTCTTTACCTTTACCAACAAAAATACTTTTATCGATAAGCGCGTTTTTTAAAAATAAAATATATCTAACCTGGTTTATTCTAATTTTAGTTATTATTATCCTGATTTTAAAACGATCTTTGAAAATTACTGTTTTCCGTAATTCTTTATCGGTATTACGCCTTAAGTTGCCGGTTTTTGGCCGTTTTATATTCAAGTCGGAATTCTCTCGTTTTGCCCGGGCTTTAGAAACTTCATTGCGTTGCGGTATCCCTGTGATCAAAGCTATTGATTTATCTTTGCCGGTAGTAAAAGAGCCGGTGATCAGTAATCATTTAGCTTCTACCGTTAATGATTTACAGCTTGGCGGAAGTTTTGGGAAATCGTTAAACAAAGAGGGAAATTTTGATCTATTTGTTGTTAATATGATATCAATAGGGGAGGAATCTGGTGATTTAGCTGGTTCTTTGGAAAATATTGCCGAATCGTTTGAGGCTGATTGTGAAGAATCGATTAAGATTTTTACTACTCTTTTGGAGCCGATTTTAGTTCTGATTGTCGGTCTTACGGTTGCTTTTATAGTTAGTGCGGTATTATTGCCTATTTTTGAGTTAAATTTTTTAAATATTTAGGAGGTACAATGAGCATAAAAGATAAGACTGAAGGATTTACTTTAATTGAAATTTTGCTAGTTGTTGTAATTATGGGTGCCTTAGCGGCAATGGTCGTTCCTCGATTGACCGGCCGTTCTGATAAGGCGCGGGAACAAATTGCTAAAGCAGCGGTCACTTCACTGATTCCTGATGCTTTGCGGCTTTACGAGTTAGATAACGGCATGTTTCCTACAACTGAACAGGGATTAAAGGCTTTGATAGTTCAACCGACGACGGCTCCAATACCAAAAAATTGGAATGGTCCTTACGTTGAAGGTAAAAAATGTTTAGATCCCTGGGGCCGCGTTTATCTCTATAAAAATCCCAGTACTCACGGCATGGATTTTGATCTTTATTCCTTAGGTAAATCCGGCGAAGATGACGATTTTAATGTTGTTAATTGGGAATAAACTGCCTTGAAAAATTTTTCTTCCTGTTACGAAATAAAGGAATACCAAAGTTTAAAGCTATTGGCTGATTCTTCTAAAAAACGCGGCCAAAAGCTTTGCGGTCGTTTTGTTGCCGCTTTTACTTTCATTGAAGTACTTATCAGTATATCGATACTTGCCTTTGGTCTAACAGCAATCTTAAAAGTCTTTTTGGGCTCTTTATCCGCGGTGCGGCATGTCAGAAACAGATTAGAGGCCAATAGCCTGATAGAAAATGAAAAATGGCAAACAATAAAGTTGATTCGCCAGGCAAGAATAGGTGATACTTATAGCCGAATACAAAATGTAGCTCGGCTCAGGGATTACAAAGTTTCAGTCCAAGCCTCAAATTTAAATGATAACTATGACTTTTATAGTTTGGATATTGATGTCGCCTGGAAAGAATCTAAGGTTGATAAAAGAATTAAAAGAGCTTCCTATCTGAAGGTTAATAGATAACTTATGTGATTTATGAAAAAGTCAGTCACGCTTATTGAGATCCTTTTAGCCAGCGCTTTAACTGTTTTGGTCGGTTTGGCCGTTTATAAAACCTTGAGTAGTGGTATCTATTTGTGGCGCAGCTTTGACAGGTTGAAACCTAAACAAGAAGCTTTTTCCTTTTTTGAAAAATTGAGTTTTGATTTGAGAAACAGAAATCTTGGCTCAATTCAGGAGTTAAAAGGTAAGCAAAATAAAGTTAGTTTTTTTGTGAATGACCCCAGTTGTCATATTGGGGATCCTCAGGCTTTAGATTCTTTTGGCCCGGCTAACATTTCCCCGATATATCAGGTTGAATATGAATTTTTAAGTCAGGATAATTGTCTGAATAAAAAGGTCTATCGGATTAACGAAAAAAAACCTATTCTGGAATCTAGAATTATGAATTCGGTGTCTGATGTCGTTTTTTATTTTATTGTCTTTGACCCAAAGACAGAAGAATTTAAAAAGTTAGATGAGACTTTTGGAATTTTTCCTGACGCAATTGAGGTCAATATTAAAAATAAAAAGGATGATGATCCTAGCCGGGTAATATCGCGGGTTTTTCCTTTAATATTTTAATAATTTTGAGAATGAAAAAATCGAGTATTTTATTTATTACGCTCTGGACATTGATTTTCCTTGGTGTTCTTTGCGCACATTCCAGCCGGATGGCCCGGCAGCATATTCTTTTTGCCAAAAGTATAGAATTGCGAAATGTTTTATATGATACCGCATCTTCAGCGATAATTTTGTTTAAAGATGTTTTCTCAAACAAAGAGCTTAGCGACGCGTATCCAAAAATTGACTCTTTAAACGATTTATGGGCCAACCATCCTTTTCTTTTTGATAAAATAAAAATTGGCCAGGCTCAGGCGTCTTTTCGCTACCAATATGTTGATAATATTTCCGGTGAAAAAGAATATCGCTATGGCTTTATTGATGAAGACCGAAAACTTAATCTTAATAATATCAATTATAGTGACCTAATCCTTTTATTGAAAAATGTGGCTAAAATGCAAGAGCCTGCTGCTTTAAAGTTGGCAGCCAATATTATTGATTGGCGTGACCGGGATGATATTATTTATAATGATAATTATGGCAATAGTGAAATCCAGGCATATAGCCAGGCTGGATATAACTATTTGCCGAAGAATAATTTATATGAATCGTTAGAAGAAATAATATTGGTAAAGGGAATGAATCCTGAAATATTTTTCCGGATACGGGACTATATTACGGTTTATGGAAGTGGTCGTTTGAATATTAACACTGTTTCTCGGGCTGTTTTACAGGTAAAAGTGATTGATTTTAACCTGGTTGAAAAAATTTTAGCTTATCGTGCCGGCGGAGACATGAAAGAAGGGACTTTTGATGACCGTTTATTTTCTAATATTGGAATGATGGTTAATGATATCTCAAAGGAGTACGATTTAACTGAAAAAGAAAAAAATATTCTAAATGACCTTATCAGTAGTAATTGTTTTTCAGTGTCTTCGGCGGCATTCTCCCTATATTCTACAAGCTATTTGGCTAATCAGAAAAGACGTGGTAGAATTAGGTGTGTTTTAGATAAAAAAGGCCGAATTTATCATTGGTCGGCGATATATTAAATAGTTTAAAGGAAAATATAGTATGTCAATTTTAGATTCTTTACTTCCCTTAAGGAATTCTTTTTTAGCGATTGAGATTACCGAATCTTTTATCAAGATGGCTAATATTAGAGTTCAATCCGGCTTAATCTCGGTTATTGCCATGAAGTCTTCTCCGGTAAACGATTTAACTGATAGTGCGATTGCCGAAAAAATAAGTCAATTTGCTGACTCTCAGAAGTTAAAGAAAGCAGAAACTATTAACCTTGTTCCCACGGTGTATGCTATATCCAAAAATATTGAAATACCTTCCATTGACAAAAAAGAAATAAAAGAAATAATTGATCTTCAAGCTGGGCGTCATACTCCTTATTCCCGTAACGAAATTGTAATGGATTATGATGAAGTCGGTGTTTTTCACGGTCGTTACACTAAAATACTGCTTCTTATTGTTAAGCGGGACGTAGTCGAAAAACGTTATAGGATAATAAGAAAAGCGGGATTTAAGGCT
The DNA here is from genome assembly GCA_028711575.1 of Candidatus Omnitrophota bacterium. Lineage (GTDB taxonomy): Bacteria > Omnitrophota > Gorgyraeia > Duberdicusellales > 4484-171 > JAQTSA01. The sequence goes on from JAQTSA010000017.1 coordinate 9,083, forward strand.
GCTAAGTCTGTTCTTTCCTGTGAGGTTATAACCAAACTTTGTTTGAGTAAATTTAGTCAGGCGAGCAAAGATGCTCCAGTTGGTTTTATTCATGTTGATGAGGGGTCTATTGATTTTTCTGTCGGCTATGGCTTAACTGTTTTATATTTTCGTCCGGTTCCAATTAAGATTGCCGATATTCTTGCTGATGGTGGAAGCGGTAGATTTTTAGAAGAAATAAAGAAATCACTTGATTCTTACCAGGCTGAAGACATTGAGGCTGCTCCGGCTAAAATTTGTTTTGTTGGCGCGATAGATCCGATTAAATCAGTGATTGATTCTGTAATTTCTCAATTTTCTTTGCCGTCAGAAATATTAACTAATGATAAAATACTTGATTCCTCTTCCGGTAATGTTTCTTTTGCTGAGCGGGATAGAGGGGTTTCTTCTTTAGGCTTACTTGGCGCTTGTTCGGTCTATGATGATATAAAGTTCAGTCTTATCCCTGAAGATGTCCGAATAAAAAAAGCTATTAAGGCTAAAGCCCAGGAGTTAACTAGAATTGCTGTTTTAGCGATGTTGAATTTGCTCCTTTTTTGTGCTTTTTTGCTAATGGTAGTTTTTTCTAAAAAAATATATTTGGATAAGATGTGCTCTAATTATGATAAAGAAATCGCTGAGGTAACTCAGCTGAAAAAGGTTTTAGAAAAGACTGGTCTTTTGAAACGGTTACTTAATCGTAAAGGTAAAATCCTTATTGTCTTGAACGAGTTTTTTATAGCTATTCCAAAAGAAGTTTACCTTAATCAGTTGAGTCTTAATAATGAAAATATTTTGACCTTTACCGGAACGGCCGATAATATGTCCCGGGTATACTCTCTGGTTAAGGATTTAGAGGATAACAAGTCTTTTAAAGATGTGAAAGTCGATTTTACTAAAAGTCGTAGAGTCAAGGATCAGGAAGTTGCTGATTTTGGTCTTACTCTAGGATTAGAAAAGGAATATTAGAAATGGCTAGTCCCTTAAAAGCGTTTTTTTCCGGTCTTTCAGCAAAAGAAAAAAAGGTTCTTTATCTGGCTCTTGTCTTTGTTTCGATTGCTATTTTGGATTCTTTAATTGTTAGGCCGATGAACCGGGTCGGCGAGAATATTGAACATGACATAGATAACCAGAAAATCCTTATTCAAAATGACCTTTTAATTTTGCAGCACAAAGAAAAAATAATCAAAGAATATAAGGCCTATAGTATTTTCCTTACCGATAGAGGGATGGATGAATCAGAATTAAAAGCTCAGTTTTTAGGCGAAGTGGAACAAATTTCTAAAGCGGCTAAAATTGGTATAACTCCGGGGACAGTTACCTCTGAAGAGGTCAGCGGATTTATCCAATATAGTTTGACTATAGAATGTCTAGGGAAAATGAGGGATGTTATCAATTTCATATACGGGATTGAAAGTTCTAATAAGCCGTTACAGGTTGTAGCAATCCAAATTGCTCCTAAAAACCGGCAGGATTATGAAGTTAAATGCAGTTTGACTGTTGTGAAGTATTTGGTGGAGCCGGATGAAGAATTGTAGTAAATCATTGTTTCGGTTAGTTTTCTTTGTTTTTGCGGTAACTTTTTTTAGTTATTTGACTTTTGCTCAATCGTCAAATGTTGAAATTAAACTTTTAAGAGCAGCTCAAAGCTTGTATCAAGAGGGGCAGCATTTAGAGGCTGAAAAGATTTGTTTAAAGCTTATTGAGACTAATAATAATTACTATCCGGCCTATAACGTTTTGGGTGTTATATGCGCTCAGAGAGGCGGGGCTGAGCAATTGGCAATTGGTTATTTTAACGCTTCGCTATCAATCAAACCGGACCAACCGGAGGTTTATAGTCATATTGCGTCTTTATACCATAGTTTATCTAATGTTGATGTCGCTATCTCATATCTTGAAGAAGGTTTAACCTATGCTCCGGATAATTATAGTCTTAACTACAGTCTGGGAGTTTCTTATTTTTTAGCAAAACACGATTCTCAAAAAGCCGCTAAATATTTAGATAAGGCCTACGAACTTGATAGCCGTCAACCGATGCTTTTGTATATAAACGGGTTGGCTCATCTTTTTAATCAGGATGAGGTTTTAGTTTTAGAATTTATAACCAAATTACGGCAGCTTAAAAGTGAGTACTATGCTGATCAGTTAGAGGAGGCTATGCGCAGACGTCAAGGCGTTGAGCAAAAACAAGTTCAACAGTCTAGTTATCGTGATTTGTATGGTCCGGCTCCTTTAGCTTATCATCCTCCGGTTTTTGAGCAAAAAGTTTCTCAGTTTGGCAATGAAGCCGGTACTGTTTCGACTCGGAATCAAGGCTCAATGACTTATTCTAACCCAACGGTAAAGGTTCAGGGAAAAGGGACTGTCACTTTAGAACAGCGTTATCAAACTCCGGAATAATAATTTCTAATTTCTAATCAAGTTGTGTCATTTCAAAGACAACAATTCGGGTATTTAATAAGGGGTTGTTCTCGTCAATTATTTTTTTGAAGTTTTTCAATCCGGCAGCGTCTAAATAATATAGTCGGATTAAGATAGATTTCAGGATCGAATCCGGAGCAAGGATAGATGAGTACTTTCCTTGAGGATTTTTCATGAACAATACCGATAAATTTACCGTAGCATTTTGGAGTTTCTTTTCAACTAGCTCGCCGTTTTTGAGATAAAATATGCTTTTTGGTATTCCCGAGAGCCTTTTTTCTAAATCGTTAATTCTTGCTTCGATAAGGCATTCATTGAAAATAACGCTATTGGAAAATGTTATTATACAACCGTTTTGGGATAGCTGATGAGCTTCAGAACCTATAAAGGTTGGGCCATCGGAAAGAGCCCACATTAATTTAATATTTTCTTTTGTCCCTCGCGCTAAAGATTTTTTTGTGAGTTCTTGCGGCTTATTGTTTAAGTCCAGGACTTTTGAAAAATTCCAGTTTTTCGCGTAATAAAAGCCAATCATATTATCAGTCATTTCTTTATAAATAAGGCAATATGATTTATCGCGGTTGGAGTGAGTTAATTTTATAAGTTCATTGGATTCCTTATTCGAGAGATGGGCTGATAGAACTTTTTTTGCATTATTTTCAGATAGAGCTGTTATCTTTTTTAGGAGTTGAACAGTTTTATCAATAGGTATCTTTTTTTTCAAAAGATATTCCGCTGATTCGTTTCCCGATGAGTTCAGCATTCGTATTAAGCCAAGCGCTTGTTCTTCTTTTTCGGATAAGAAAAAATTAGCCATCCAATAGGCTTGAGGTGTATTTAAGGTTGCGCCGTCGAAAGTTACTTTTCTCTCAGCGATCGCTTTAATAAAGTGTCCCGGACACCACCAGGTATTAACGATGCTGTTTTTTTGGGTTTTTTCCTTTATCTTAGTCAGAGTATTCAGCCAAACCTGATTAAAGATAACGCTTTGGTGAAGAGCGCTGGTATTGGCATAAATAAGAGAAGGAATGAGTATCAGGTAGGCTAAGCTATTAGTCGTTAAGGAAACAGTCTTTTTGTAGCGGGTAGTTAGAGATACTAATGTTACTAGAATATGGTTTAGACCAATAGCAAAAGTTATTGAATAGGGTACAAGCAAAAAGAGGCTAAAACGTTCGACATTTTTTGCAAGGATTAAAGTTAATAAGAAATAGAGACCGATTATTGTTTCATTTTTTTTGTCGTTAAGAGTTGTTTTTTTTAGAAAGCAGAGAAGAAATCCGTATAGAGATATTATTCCGGGAACAATCCATCCCAGGATGCTTATTAATTTTAGGGCTGAAGGTTTTTTGAGTTCTCCTACGGTTAAAAAAGTGTCTGGCCAGAGAGGTATCTTTTGAAAATTAAAGTTGAAAGCTAGTTTGAAAAAATCAGAGATTGAATCTATGAGTCCTAAAGGTGTCAGCAGTATCATTGATATAAAAACAAATATTAGAGGATAAAGGATGAGTGCTTGCAGAGATTGGTGGCATGTTTTTTTGTTTTTGATATCTAAAATCAGAGACGATAAGAAAAAAAACATGACCGAAATCGGAAGGATTATCCATCCTTCCCAGAATATTGTGTAGAGACTTGTCGCCCAAGCGAGAAGTGATATAGAAAGATAAGGCTTTCGTTTTTGAGAGAGGTTTGTGATCAAGACTAAGGTTAAAATAGGAAATAAGACGTTATAAGGATCGGTGTCGTACCAGCCGAAAGCGCTTCTTTGGATAAAAATCGGTGAAAGAGAAAAAATAAGACTGGCGATAAGTGTTGAAGTAAAGCCTATTCTTAGTTGAAAGCAGAGGTAGATAAAAAGAATCGCTGTTATCGAATAAACGAATATTGGGACAAAGGAAATGGCGCTGAATAGGGAAATGTTCTTAGAAAAAAGTTTAGCTGTTTTATAAAAGAAGGCACCGATAAAAGGGTGAGTTTCGATATGTCGCCAAAAGCCTAAAGGAGCTGTCATAAGTGGGTCAAGATATTTTCCTTTTTGGAATTGGGGTGAATAACGTCCGTTTTTTAAGATTTCTTTGGTGAGATAATAGTAATAATAGGAGTCTGAACCCAATAAATAGGGCCTAAATAGCGATTCATTCTCTTGGGTTAGTTCCGCGGCTTTAGTTTCTATTATATCTTTACCTTCAGTTATCAGCTTTTGAAAGCGGAGATTAAGAAGCTCTTCTTTTTTCTCTTTTGATAAATAAGGATATTCAAGGTCGATCGATTGGCTTATCAACGGTAGTTGTTGCTTTAATTTAAGCTTTATTGCTAAATCAGTGACTCTTTGGCTTTTATAACGAGGTATTTTTGTTATTGGATAAATACGGAAATATATGCCAAAGGCAAGAGTCGCGATTATTATGTATAAAGAGATCAAACTGAAATGTTTTTTTGTTAATTTTATCATTGATTCTTAGAGCTGATTAGATCGAGCACGTAGTTTAGACTATTAGTCTCTTTAGGTATAATCATATCCGGGGCGACACCTTCGACGCTAATTCTTTGACCATTAAAAAGATAACTGTCTCCGGTAAGCAGGGCAATCATTGACCCGTCATCGAATTTAAAGGTCTTTTTTAAAAAGGCATATCCGGCGGTTGAATCTTTACCGATAATTTTTGCTCTTTTATGGGCCTGTAATGTCCCGGCAAAAAGCTCAGAAGCGCTGCCGCTTTTACTGTTTACCAAAACGATCAATTTTCCGGTATAGGTGATTTCTGATTCCGGAGCGGTTAATCCAAATTGCGGTACATTCTTTTTTTGATAAAAGAAAAGCTTCTCATTGGCGGGCAAGAAAATTCCTGATAGTTCTCTTACTGCCAGAGGTGGCCCTCCGGGATTGTCAGTGACGTCTACGATTAGAGTATCAATTCCTGACTGTTTAAATTTAGTTATGTATTCTTTAAAATCGTCAGCTGTTTTACGGTTGAATGATTTTATTTTTAAGCAAAAAGTCCGGTCTAACTTGGTTGCAAGAGCCTCAACTGTTTCAATGAAGTATTCTTTACAGACTAAGCTATAGTTTATGGGTTTGTTTTTTGACTTGGAAAAAATTGTTAGTTTTATCGTTTTGTTTAATGGCGGGTAAAGAATCTCTTTTATTTTTTCCGGACTAAGGGAGGATACAGGTTTTTTATTTAGTTTGAGTAGTTTGTCTCCTTGACGAATGCCTTTCATGAAAGCGTCGGAACGAATTTGAACATGGCTAATTAAGAATACATTGTCAATAAGCTTGCCTTCAATTCCCAGTCCGTTTTCGTAACCGTATATTTGTTTAGAATATTCTTCTGCCTGTTTTGGTGGCACGAAATTTGTGAATTTATCTTCAGGGGTACGCAGGCTGTTTACCAGTAATCCGGCACCTATATGGGCGACTCTATCGATTCGATTTTGGTGGTCGGTTAGCTTGCTTAAAACTGAATTTTTGTATTTATTGACGAAAAAGGTATATTTTTCCTTTGATACATGGCGATAGTACTCATTATCCATAGTTTCATAAACTTCTTTTAACAATTTTAAATAGGGCTGATAGTACTCAGGGTCGGCTGTTTCCGGAGTATTTTTTTCTGTAAGATTAGGCTTATCAACCGGTTGTAAAATAGTGTCCTTTGGCGAACCGGATTGGGTTTGAGCTGTTGAGAAATCAGTTTGATTTAGGAGCAAAATTAGGAATATTAGAAAACATTTTTTCATGATTTTATATTTTAAATTAGCATAACATTATGTTTTATCTTAAGCAAGAGCTTTCACTTAATTTCAAAATTAAAATTATTAGAGAGATTTGCGCTTTATACTTAGTAAGTATATGATCAGAGCGGGTGAGGCAAAAGATAAAATGCTCGGCGCGTAAATTAGAGCACATAAGCTGAGAGCAATATGGCTCTGCGGGATATAATTACTGGTTTTCCTTTTAAGCAAAAATAAAAATATCGCAACGATTGCGAAGCTGAGGACCAGGAAAACTGAAAAAGGAAAAGTTTTTAAAAATATTTTATTGGTTGACCAAAACTTAAACGGGAGAGAATATGAACGAGCCAAGAGATGGGCGAGGATTATTATCAGGGACAAGTAATATAAGTATAGCGGTGTTTGCGATAAATTCACTATTTGTTTTTTACTTTTTTGTGCCGTTAAAATTATTTTAACTGTGATGATTGAGAATAAGTAAAAATAAATCAACATAGTAATTATTGTGTTTAATAAAGACTTCTGAGCTTTCATTGAGTTCTGGTTTTCTTTCGAAATCAACAGTTCAACTAGTGAACGGGTTTCGTGGATATCGGGTTTATTTTTTGCTGTTTTTTTGAATTGTTTCTGTATTTTAGCTGGTAAGCGGAAATACTTGGTTTGTGTCTGGGAAAGAGCTCTTTCGAGCTCTTTTTTGTTTTCGGAATTTTCCTGAGAAATAATCTGTTTTTCCTCGGTGATTAAGCCATTATCGGTTATATTTGTTTGAAAGTTTTCAGTAAAAAGAGTCGGCTCAAAAATTATCCAGTTTCCCTGGTATTTCAGGTAAAGTGTGGCATGGAGTTCTTGGGGATGAAGGATCTTTGGATAGTCGCTGGAGTTTATGTAGCCGACAATTAAAATTGGGTTGAAACCAAGGTGTTTAAGGTAAATATAGGCGAAAGTTGATAGTACGTCGCAATCGGATAAAAGACGCTGCCTGTTTTTGATGCAGTCGGAGAGTAAATCATTCCAGGTTTTTCCCGGTGCTAATTCTATTTTTTGGATGCCGGATTGATAGCCGAAATAGCTGTTAAGCAAAGAGGCCACGGCCGTAAGTTTGATTGATTCAGAGTTTTCTCTTATTTCGTTCAATACTTCAGTGATTTCTTTTGGAATACAGGAAAATTCTTTCAGCAACCATTGTCCGGCCATTTTGTTATGTGTTATTTCCAGCGGCTGTTGAGTCTTTTTTAATAAGTAAGATATTTTCTTGTCATTGAAATCATTGGATAAAATTCGCAATATCCCGCAACTACTCAAGCTGTATTCATTTTTTGCGGAAATTTCGGGTATTACGTAACCATTGATTAAGAAGGGTAACTGAGCTGTTTGATTTTCTTTCAATGAAGGCACTTGTGTTGTTATTATTATGGTAGTTTTTGTTTTTACAGATTGTGGGTCAAGCTCTAGTTTTAAGTCCTTGGATTTAACAAATTTACCTTCAACGATTGTATCGTATAGTCCGCAAACAAAGATGTCGCCGATCTCTGCCCCGTTTAGTTTAGGGTAATTAGTGGGCTCGATCCCTTGGTTTGTTGGGGTTGTTTTTGATGGGTAATCCTGGAATCCAAGAGTATTGGGGGTGAAAGTTTCTTCGAGTAAAGTCAGATCCTTTTTATTTTTTCGCGGGTTGTCTTTCAACTCTATTGGATTTGAATTTCCGGTTGAGACAGTTTCGTTTAAAAGAGAGTATTTCTCTAGATAATCGGGGTTAGAGCCTTGAAGAAGACATAAAAAATCTTCCTGTTTTTTTTTGTCGGGTTGGCCTATTTTATGGAATAAGCTTTTGAAATCAGTGTTTCTCAACATAATCGCCAGGATTATGGAAAAAACAATCAGCGCCCCAATTGTTATTGATTTTATGACATTTTTTGTTGTTTTTCTTTTTCCCGGGTTAGTGTCATTTAAATTAGCCGTCGCTAACCGTTGGCTGGCTTTATTCAGCACTATTGTCAAAAAATGAAAAAGGATTGCAAAAAACACAAAAGTGCCAAGAACGGTTAAAAATAAATTGTTCATTTGTTACTTCCTTCTACGATTACAAAATTATAGCAGATATTGGATGATTATTCAAATCTAGTTAAAATATTAAACAGGTTGTGGTATAATGCTAGGCGAATATTTAAAGAAAACGGCAAAAATATGTCTAGGATAAGAAAAATCAAATCAGTTTTTTATAAAATTGTATTACCGCTAATTTTTCTTTTGGCGGTTCTTTTATCGGCAGCCTTAATTAGAGCTAATACTTTTTGGCTGCCGCATTGGAGTGGTGACCAGTCTCAATATATAGCTTTAGCGGTGAAACTGGATAAATGGGGTTTTGACGGTTACAATCTTCGTGGCGTCCGCCGATTGGAACTCACTGCCGATAAGACCGGATTGTTTAACTTTATTTATGTAATACCGACGGAAGACCCTCAGGAAAAAGGTGATATTTTAAGAAATTTGGATATGATCGGTGTTCATTACTATGATCAACCTTTTTTCCATAAACCGCCGGGTTTTCCTTACGCTTTGCTTTTATCTCATCGTTTATTCGCCGCTCCCGATCAACCTTATATTGTAGTTTTGACCAATTTTTCTAAAGTATTTAGTAAAATTAGGCCGGCAATTTTTTTTGTCAGTCAGTTTTGGGCGGCTATTGTCCCTTTTTTCTTTAGTATTGGTTTAGTTTTTTTGACTTTTTTCCTGGGCAAAATTTTATTTTCCTCCCGTATTGGCTTATATGCCGCAGCGTTAATGGCGATTAATCCGGTTAATATAATGACTTCTCAAAAATTATGGGCCGACGATATGCTGGCTTTTTTTGTCTGCGCTTCAATAATATCCTTCGTTATTGCTTATAAACGTAATCTTAATTGGCTTATTTTCCTGGCCGGTGCTTTTTGCGGGTTAGCAGTCCTGGTCAAACAATTTGCGGCCTTTATACTTGTTGGGCTATGGTTTTTTTATATTTTGATCGGTATCTCTAAATTTAAAAAGCCGCTAGATTTGTTTAAAATTGTGTTTTCGAGGCAAATCTTTATTTTTACGGCTGGGGTTATTTTAATCAGCGGTTATTGGTTCTTCAAGGTCTATCAAGTTTATGGAACTCCATTTTTCATTCCGGAAAGAGGGGATGTTGTAAATAACGTGGTTACGACTTGGTTTAAAACTTTAGCAAATCGTCCGCCGGGGTTAATATTATACCCTGTGGGCTGGGTCTGTTTGTGTCCACTCCTTGTTTTTGCTTATGCTTCCTTAGGCGATTTGTCGGTTAATATTTTTAGATTGCTTAAAAACAAGGTTTACGATTATCGTTTTGTTTTTTTATGGATGCTTATTTTGGTGTTTTATGCTGCTTTTTCTGTGACTTTAGATCGTGAGCATCGTTACATGATGCCGATTTATCCAGCCTTGGCGATTCTTAGCGCCTATTATCTTGATCGTTTACGCCGATTGATTAATCGGTGTAATTTCTGTAATAAATTAAATTTTATATCGGAATTAATCATTGTGGCTATGATTGTCGGCTGTGGTTTTTGGTCTGTTCCCATAGGACTTGATACAGCTCTGAATTATAAGTCGCTGATTTTGATGCCTTTTTAGGAATAAATAAAAGTTTTTATGAAAACTATTTTGTTTAAATTCTTTGCTCGTCCAATAGTTAAGGCCTTAACGGCTTTTCTTGTCGCCGCTTTGATTGTTGTTTTTTCGTTTCTAATTCGCGCAAATACCTTTTGGCTTCCTCATTGGATGGGCGATCAGTCACATTACGTTACTTTAGCGATGAAACTGGAAAAACTTGGGTTTGAACACTATAATCTGCGTGGTGTTCGGATAAAACTTTTTCCGGTTCAGGCAAATAACCGGGTTTATTTTGTTTATCCTTATCTATCGAAAGACCTAAATGAACGGGGGGAAATCCTTTCCGGCTTAGCGGCGGTAGGCATTCCTTATTATGATCAGCCTTTTTTTCATAAACCGCCGGCTTTTTCCTATGCTTTGGTTTATGCCCATAAGCTGATTGCTAAAAAAAATCAGCCTTATATTGTTGTTATGACCAATATCGCTCGAAAGTTAGATGAAATAAAGCCAAATATTTTTAAAGAAGTACAGCTTTGGGCGGTAGTTGTTCCTTTATTTTTCAGTTTAGTTACTGTTTTCTTAACATTTGTTCTGGGAAAATTGCTTTTTTCATACCGCATAGGGATTTATAGCGCGTTTTTAATGGCGATTAATCCAGTAGAAATAATGGCTTCGCAGAAGCTTTGGACCGACACTATGCTTACTTGTTTTATCCTATTAGCCCTAATATTATTTATTCTGGGAAAAAAGAGAAAAGCCTGGCCTTTGTTTTTATTGTCAGGAATCAGTTGTGGAATCGGGGTCTTAACTAAACAAACTGCCGGCTATTTTTTAATAGCTATTTGGATTTTTACGATTGCAGGACATGACAGAAAGCTATATAAGATAAAGGAGTTCCTCAGGGTGATTTTTAACAGAGAAATAATCTTTTTTACTATTGGTGTTTTTTTTGTTTCCGGATACTGGTTTTGGAAAATTTATTCAATTTATGGCCATCCTTTATGGTTGCCGCCGCATGCTGAGAATTTGGTCGAAAAAGATGTTACTAAATGGTTTCAAACTTTGAGTATGCGGCCGCCGGGCATAATTCTTTATACCGTTGGCCTTACTTATATCTGTCCTTTATTCGTTTTTGCTTATCTTTCTTTTAAACGTTTTATTGTTGACAGTTGGTCTTTATTTTTTAAACGCAAAAAAGATTATAATTTTGTTCTCTTATGGATAGTGATACTTGTTTTTTATGGTTTGCTTTTTTATGGCCGTGAGCATCGTTATATGATGCCGGTTTATCCTCTTTTTGCGGTCTTAGCCGCTTATTATATTGAGGATTCGCGCCGATATTCCGCCAAATTTTTATGGGCTCTTTTGATAATTTTCTTAGGCTGTCTGTTTATTCTTTTGGGCAAAACAGAATATAAGCAGTTTTTAATAATTTTTCCGGTTCTTGTTGTATTTCTGGGCTATTTTACGGATAAGAGCTCTTTTTATAGAGGTAAATTCAAAAATATTTTTTATAAAAATTATTTTAGTACGGCTGTTTTTCTAGCCTTGGCTATCTTTTCGTTGTTCTGGTCTCTTCCGATCGCAAAAAAAATAATTTTTGCTAATGATTTACTGATGAATATTCCTTTTTAAAATTAGCCTTCTTTTTAGCAGCTTGCCGTTTTTAAAAATTATGAAAAAAGAAAGGAATAAACTTAAAAATTTTCTAGTTTTATTTATGAGCCTTATCTTTTTATTTTTGGCTTTAGAGCTTGTTATCAGAGTTTTTTCCTTCTCAATGCCCGAACTGGTTGAAGATTCAAAGCTTGGAGACGGATATAGTTTGTTCCCGAAGCCTTATTCCCGATATTTTTATTTTTCAGAAGGCTACAGCCGGGGAAAATATAACCGTTTTGGTCTGAGAGATTATGACAGCTATTCTTTAAAGAAAGGAAAAGGTGTTTGCCGGATAATAGTAGTAGGAGACTCTTTTGTTGAGGCTTTGCAGGTTGATTTGGCAGATACTTTCGAAAATATTACCGAAAGGCTTCTTAATAATGACTCTTCTCTTAAAAAAAAGTACAGTAGCTTTGAAGTTATCAACTGTGGCCGTTCCGGGTGGGGGACGGCTCAGCAATACCTTTGGTATGAAAAAAATTTGAAACGGTTTAATCCTGATATCGTGGTTTTGGCTTTCTATATCGGCAATGATTTTAATAATAACGTTTATCAATGGGAACGTTTATCAGAAACAAAAGGCGGCGGCCGGCCTTATATCGTTTTTGATGAAAAAGGGAATTGGCATATTGAATATATCGATAAACCTTCAGGGAAGTTACGGGGGGTTTTAAGAAAATCGGATTTTTTCAGATTCATTAACGAGCGGATAACAGTTTTTAATTTAAGTTTTGTAAAAGGTGTTTATGGCGGTAAAGAAGCCTTTTCAGATAATTTAATCGATGAGTATCAGTCTATTGTTTCCGGTGCCCGTATCTATCCCCGGTTAGAATTTTTAATTAAAAATAAGAGCTCAGATTTTCTCTCGAAGAGCGAACAAAGTCTTAAACTGATAGAGCTTTTTCATAAAGCTGTTAGCGAAGATGGGCATAAGTTTCTTTTTATGGCGATACCATGGAGTATGCAGATTGTTGAAAGTGTTTTTGAGCCGCTATTTAATTCTGTCGGTGATGATCTCTTTGATATTCAGTGGCCGAATAATTATCTGGCTGAGTTTAATAAAAAAATGGGGATAGAACAATGTTTGCTCCTTGAACCTTTTTCTGAGTTCTACTCTTTAAATCACAAGTCTCCTTACGGCTTTTCGGGGAATATAAGGGGCCATTTCAATAAAGATGGACATAGGGTTACAGCTGATTTGTTATATCAACATCTAAAAAGTATTTTAGCTAATTAAATTTATGAGAATATTAATGATTAATTACGAGTTTCCGCCTTTAGGGGCTGGGGCCGGTATTGCTTCATCTTATATGCTGGATAATTTTTCCGGTTATAATGATTTGACGATAGATTTTGTAACATCATCGGCCAGTGATTATAGTGAAGAAAAGTTATCGCCTAATATAACAGTCTTTCGCCTAAATATAGCGAAACAAGGCAAAAATCTTCGTTATCAAAGTTTAAAAGATTTAATAATTTTTAGTTATAAAAGCTATCGGTTTGCGAAACGGTTACTTAAGAAAAACCAGTATGACCTTTGTCATGCTTTTTTTGGAGTTCCCTGTGGGTATTTAGCCTTACATTTCGGTATTCCTTATATTGTGTCTCTGCGTGGTTCAGACGTGCCTTTTCATAATCGCCGGTTTTATCTTTTGGATAAACTTATTCTTACGCGATTGAGTCGTAAAATATGGAATAAGGCGGAATTTGTTGTTGCTAATTCTGATGATTTGAGCCGGTCAGCAAAAAAAGCTTCTCAAAATCAGTCGATACTAGTGATAAATAATGGTGTTGATTCAAGAATGTTTACTCCAAAGTCGGAACATAAACCGGATGAAACGCTTAGAATTTTGTCGGTTTCAAGGCTTAGCCCATGCAAGGGGATAGACTTACTAATTCGGGCGATATATGCCTTAAAAAATGAGGATCTTGAGTTGACGATCGTTGGCGAAGGAAAGTTATCGGACCAATTAGAAAATATGGTCTATTCGCTTGGGTTGAAACAAAAAGTAATATTTAAAAAGCAAGTTAGTCATAATAAGATGCCCCAGATTTATAACCGGGCTGATCTATATATTTTACCTTCTTTTAATGAGGGGATGAGCAACACTATTTTAGAAGCTATGGCTTCGGGACTGGCGATAATTGCCACTGATACCGGCGGGGTATCGTCTCTTATTGCTGATAATGGCCTTGTAATCAAAAAAGGAAGTGTAAGCGCTATAGTTGAAGCTATAACTTATTTTTTACAAAACAGAGCCTTAATTCCTTTAACTGGAGCGAAATCTCGAAGTACTGTTATGGAAAAAGGATGGCCCGCGGTGTCGGAGAGTTATTACGGCCTTTATAAAAAGATGGTTGATTCAAAAATTAAAAAAGGATAATCATGTGTGGTATCGTTGGCTTTAATTGGCAGGATGAGAAATTAGCGAAAATTTCAGCTGATTTACTTAACCATCGCGGACCAGATCAAAGTGGTGTCTACACCGATGCCTTGGTAAGCCTTTCCCATCGCCGGCTGAGTATAATAGATTTGTCGGTTAAGGGTAACCAGCCGATGTCTAATGAAGACCAAAATATTTATCTCGTTTTTAACGGTGAAATATTTAACCATAAATCTTTACGTCGAGAACTCCAGGATAAAGGGCATACTTTTTCTTCGAGGTCTGACAGCGAAGTTTTAGTTCATCTTTATGAAGAGTATCGGACTTCAATGCT
>JAQTSA010000132.1 GCA_028711575.1 Candidatus Omnitrophota bacterium
CTAAAAGACACATTCTTCAAGGCCGGAATTGTTCCGTAAACTTTAGATAAATTCTTAACTGATAAAATCTCACTTGCCATAAAAACCTTTTTTTTTAAAATAAATAAACTTAAATCCAATAATTTTATGCAAATAAATTGAAATTTCCCTTAAAACAAGCTCAATCGGCAACAGCCAGGGAAACTTTCTCCAGCGAGTTACACAACATCTCACTTCATTCATCTGCTCCAGCTTAAGGTCCAAATTTAACATTGCTTTGCCGTTTTTTTTTTCGGTTTACAGGCATTAGCATGATGCAATAGTATATCCAACGGCGGCACGCCGCCATGAGACTTAGCCCAAAATTGTTTCGGCAGGATACCCCAAAATAGTCCGATGGTATTTTCTTTGAGGATATCATTCATCGCCGTCTGTTCATAAAACGGCAATTTTTCAAATTTTCGATCAAGTAGCGCCTGATATAAAGCAATAGTTTTCTGGTTACAGCGAACAACAATAAACCCGCCGTTTATACTTAGATCCGGCCAATGTTCCGATTGAAAAAGCAGATCTTTGTCCTTTATAGTTTCCAAGATCACATCGTTGCATTTGCCAAAAAACTGGATATCAATGTCAGAAAAAATAACAATCCGGCCTTGATTGCCCTTTATAACATCCAAATAATATTCGGTACGTTTTCTCATCAGCGAGATGAAGCCCAGCCGGCCAAAACAACATTGGTCTTGCCCTAAAGCGTCCCAGTGCTTAAGCTCTATCTCCCAATCATCTTTAAGGCTCGATACAAACCGCTCTTTTAGCGCTAGATTATCATCAGTATAGATCGAGTAAAGTTTAATTTTTTCCATGATAAAAAACTAAAGCCATCGTTAAACATCTTTCAGATGTTTAACAGCTGTTTTAGATGTTACCAAAACAAGTGCCAACAGAACGGGCCGATCTAACCAGAGAACCATCGGGAGAAACTAAACGCGAACCCTGAGCCGCGATTTCTAAAGAAACAGCGACAAAAGAGTTGTTCTGCATCGCAATCATCTGGCCGAATTTATTGTTAAAAATTAAATCAACCGCACCAGATCCTAATTCAGTCCCTAAGATCCGGTCAAAAGGGGTAGGCGTTCCGCCACGCAAAAGATGACCCAAAACAACCGTACGTGTCTCAAGGCCGGTCATCTGTTCTAATTGTTCGCCAAGGACAAAACCTATTCCGCCAAGACGCACCGGGTCCGACGCGTCAGCTACTACCCGTTTAATAGTTACATCGCCGCCGATAGGCTTTGCTCCTTCGGCAATAACAATAATACTAAATCGTTTACCTTTTTCACGTCGTGATCGGACACGCTCAGCTACAAGATTAATATCATAAGGAATCTCAGGGATAAGAATAATGTCACCTCCGCCGGCAACGCCCGAATGAAGGGCTATCCAGCCGGCTCGCCGGCCCATAACTTCTACGATCATAACCCGATGATGAGATTGTGCCGTAGTATGAAGCCGGTCAATACCTTCAGTGGCAATCTGAACGGCTGTATCAAAACCAAAAGAGATATCAGTACCAAAAATATCATTATCGATAGTTTTTGGTATCCCGACAACCGGAACACCCTCCTGATAAAGCCGATAAGCAATAGCTAAAGTACCATCACCGCCAATACAAACTAAACAATCTATATTCAGATCTTTTATATTCCCGATAACCTGTTTTGATAAATCTTTAAATCCTACCGTTTGGCCTTCTTTAACCGGATAGTTGTAGGGATTGGCAACGTTTGATGTGCCTAAAATAGTTCCGCCTAAAGAAAGGATACCCGAGACCTGGTCATAACTAAGCTGGCGGTATCGTTTATCAACAAGGCCTTCAAAGCCGTCTTCTACACCAATGACTTCGGCGTTGTGATCAAGAATAGCTTTCTTCGTTACCGCCCTAATTACAGCATTTAGACCTGGACAATCTCCTCCGCCGGTTAAAACCGCTATTTTTTTCTTTTTCATATCGCTCTCCTTTTTTCTCTAAATTAATTTATTGGACTAAAACAAGGATAACCACTAATCGAATATATAATATTAGATTTTTTCGTTAAATAATAACTGTCTCAACTATTTAGAATTATTGAACAGATTTTCTACCGGTAAAAAACCCGGCAATAAACCCAAGAATAATCAATAACGGCAAAAAAATAATTCTCGACATACTAAGTTTCCAAAATAAAAAACGGATCGAAACAACTTGAGTATTTTGGAGAAAAACTATCAACAACAACCCGGATAAAAAGAGTATCGCAATCGTTCTAGGTCTCACAACCGGCCTCCTTACTTATCAAATCCACTTTTTTCTTTTAAAATAAAAGAATAACCCGAAACCAACAACTGCCATCAGGCCTAACAAATAAAAATACCCCCCTTTCCAATGCAGTTCCGGCATAAAATCAAAGTTCATACCATAGATACCAGCCATAAAAGTTAAAGGTATAAAAATCGCGGCGAATATTGTCAAGACTTTCATTATTTCGTTCATCCGGTTACTGAGGCTGGATAAGTAAATATCAAGCATCCCGGAAACCATGTCCCGGTAAGTTTCAATTGTTTCAACAACTTGAATCGTATGGTCATAGACATCACGAAAAAATATGCGAGTAGCCTTTTTAATCAGTTTCGATTCGCCCCGTTCAAGGCTGGCAGCGACTTCCCGTAACGGCCAGACAGATTTTCTCAGGAATATCACATCTCTTTTTAAATTATGGATTGCCTGTAAAGTTTGCGGTTGAGGATTTACGATCAAGTCTTCTTCCATCACTTCTATTTTATCTCCAATTTTCTCAAGAATAAAAAAATAATTGTCAACTACCGCGTCCAAAAGGCTATAAGCAAGATAATCAGCACCAAGTTCTCTTATCCGGCCCTTAGCCTTTCTTATCCTTTCTCGGACCGGGTTAAAAACATCACCTTCTTTTTCCTGAAACGATATCACAAAATTAGAACCTAAAATAAAACTAACCTGTTCAGAAACTACCTCTTTTAACAGATCATCAAACATCAGCATTTTTATTACTACGAAAATGTAAGTCTGGAAATCTTCATATTTAGGCCGTTGGCCGGTATTAACAATATCTTCAAGAGTTAAAGGGTGCATACCGAAATTTTTCCCGATCTTTTCAATGATTTCTAAATCATGCAAGCCATTGACGTTAATCCAAGTGACCGTTGCCGTTTCTTTAAAACAAAAGGTTTCTTCAACAGCAGAAGATTGTTTCTCCTGAAAATTTTTTTCGTCATAATCAATAACTGATATAGCTACTTTACCGGCCTTTTGCTCTCCGACATGGATAAGCTCACCCGGAATCTGGCCGGCTGTTTTTGAGAGCCTGTTTATAAATCTAGCCACAAATACCTCCTTTTAAAAAATAAAATTGATCTTGGCCGTTCTTTAACTTAAATATTAAAAAGATTTTTTATACTTTAAACGTAATGAATCGTTAGGGTCCTTATTGGTTTGATCAAGCTCATTTTTATTAATCGGTATTATCTCTTTATTCGCCTCTAAAGAAAGATTATTGAGAATATTATACTCTAAACCTATACTTTGTGAAGGAGGTGATTTTTCTGTTTTACTTGTACTATTTTCCAATGAATATACAGCGTCAATTCCGGGAATTATCCCTTTTTTAAGAGAAAACCCGGTTTTGCCCGGTTCCTGAATAATCGAAACATCCTTAATTCCCAATTTTTTTGCCAGCTCATTGACCGTACCGCCAAAAACAAAATAATTCATAAAATCAGATGCTAAATCCGGCGGTAAAGTTGGACTAGCCGATATACTATCAATACCAGACCACAATTGATTCGTTGCTAAAGCAAGCAACAGCCGGTTCTGATTCAATTGAGAATCAGAGCTAATAGACAACTCCGGGCTCACCAATCGCCCTTTTACACTTATACTAATTCTAACCTTTTCAACAATAGCCGCGGCCGTAAGATCTAAATTTGTCTCTTTAAAGTCACCAAGAAATGAGATCTTTGCGGTTTCTAAACCGACAATTGCCGTTTTTTGGCCTTTAATTATGCCGTCACTAAAGAACATATCGCCCCAAAGGCCATAAGACTCATTTTTCTTTCTTACAGTTAGATTCAATCGGCAATGGCTGTCGGTTAAAGAAAATCCATCTCTTCGGAGATGATCAACCACAAAAGAACCATCAATCAGCGGTTCAGACATCGACCCTTTAAGAAAAATATCAAGATCAGCGAATGTCCCCTTAACCGTCCTTAAATCCTTTGAACCGATAAAGTTGTTTAAACCCTCAAGGCTGAGCCTTCGGCTATAAATATTAAAATCAAACTGACCCTGTTTTAATTTGCCGAAAAAAAGAACCGGCTCAGAGTCTGGAATATTAAGTAAGGCGTTTTCAATACTAAAAGTTAAGCCCTCAGCGTCTAAACCATCAATTTCAAGGAAAAGTTTGCCAATTCGCAATCTATTTGGTAAAGGAAGAATCTCAATATTCTCTATCTTCAGGTTTTCATAAACCACGCCTTTTGCAAGGTTACCCTCAATCTTCTCCCAGCTAAGTTTTTTAGCGCCGGATATCGATTGGATCACCCACTTAGAGATAAAACCCGCGCCCCAGGATGTAAAAACCCCGACAGCTAAGGCCGTTAAAAAAAATAAGCCAATAAGGCTCGAAAAAAATACGGTTATTTTTTTTCTTTTTTTATTCAGTTCCATAATAAATAGCGTTTCAGAGTAACGGGGCAAAAAGACGCGCCAAGGAATTGCGAAAACGAAAAAGCAGTTTTGTACGCTCACACTCAGATAAACTGAACTCTTTACATTCAGCTAAATCGTCAATGAAACTTTTGCTGACTTGCCCTGAAATATTCTTGTCATAAATTAAAGTATTAACTTCATAATTTAAACGAAAACTTCGTATATCCATATTGGCTGAGCCGATTGAACTGACATAATCATCCACAACAACCGCCTTAGAATGCATAAACCCCTTCTGATAATAATACAATTTAACTCCGGATTGAAGCAGTCTTTGAAAATAAGTCTTAGCCGCCCAAAAGGGTAGTTTTTTGTCCGGCTTTCCGGCAAGAATTATTTTAACATCCAAGCCGCTTAAAGCCGCGGTCTCTAAAGCGGTAAAAATACTTTGATCAGGAATAAAGTAAGGCGTACGGATAAAAATAGACCGTTCGGCCGATGAGATCAGTGAGAAATAAAGCTGCCTGATTGTGTCCCATTGCGAGTCAGGCCCGGAAGTAGTTATCTGAACCGGTAAAAAACCATAAGTTTGCTCCGGCTTAGGGAAATAACTGGGGTTAAAAAGGTTGGTTTTCGTAGTATTAACCCAA
>JAQTSA010000018.1 GCA_028711575.1 Candidatus Omnitrophota bacterium
CAACGGCCGGTGTCGGTAGTCCTTGCTCCGATTGTTAGAGCTTTTTTTGGTGATAAGTTCTTACATTACCCTTATAACTTATTTTTGCTGCCAGAATTGTTTCGTTATGGACAAATTTTGGTTGAAATGTTTGTTGGAGTTTTTATGACGGCGACGCTTGTCGCGATGCTTGATGAAATTAATTCCGGAGAACGGTTATCTTTTCCGGTAGCTTTAGTCCGAAGCGGACGCCGGTACCCGGCTTTGATTATTACCTGGATTATAATATTTGGAATAACCAAAGGCGCTTGGGAGGTTATGACAAAGTTTGCTCCTCAGGCGGAAAATTTTCTGGGTGTTTTGGTAACTATTTTTTCTTTTTTTGTATATATCATTTCGCAAATCCTGTTTATTTATCTTGTGCCGTTAATAATTATTAAACGGGAGAAACTGGTTGTCGCTTTAAAGGATAACTTTAAAGTGGTGAAAAAATTGTTTTTGCCGACTATACCTTTAGCGGTTATACCGTCGGTTTTTTATTTGCCGATTATCGTGGCAAGGCTGAAATTGCTGTTTTTTGTTAAAACTTTTGAGCCGGAAGCGGTGATCGTTATCTTAGCTGTTGGGATATTCGTGACTTTTATTGTTAATCTTGTTATAACGATATCTACTACTCTTTTGTTCTTAGAAAATGAACTTGAGTAAGATGAGCTTAGGTTTTTAAATAAGCGGTTAAAAATAAAATTATAAGTTTTAGAGGAGCGTGAATAATGAATAATTTGAAAAAGAAAAATTTGAACTTTAAATCAATTGTGGTTTTTGCCGTTGTTTTGTCTTTTATGTCCGCCGGATGCAGTGATCGACGCTATACTTCAGAGAAACTGTTCTGGAAAGCTCAGAAAAAATCAGCAAAAATATTGAGTAAAGGAAAAGATAAAATAGAAGACTCTGATTACCAGAAAATAATAGATATTTACCGGCAAGTTGTTGATAAATGCCCTCTTGAGCCGCTTGGCGCTGAATCGCAGTTTATTATTTCTAATGTTTATATCGGGTTGAAAGACTTAAAAGCCGCCAAGTCAGAACTTATGACTATTCGTAATAATTTCGCCTCGAATCCGACGATTGCTTCCCGGGCTCACATGATGCTGGCTGGGATATATGAGTTTGAAGGCGAAAAGCTTGCCGCTCTTAATGAGTACGAAATAGTCATGCAGCAGTATCCATTGACTCCGGTTGGTTTGAGTATGCCGGTGTATTTCGTTAATTACTATAGTAAAAACAACCAACAGGCTAAGTCTGATGACGCTTATAAAAAAGGAATTAAACATTATCGTAAGCTGATTTCTGATTTCGCTGAAACCGATGTTGCTGTTGTTGTTATGGATAAATTGGCTGAGTTTTATTTGCTGAAAAAAGATTTCCCTGAAGCTATTGCTGTTTGGGATGATATTACAAAAAATTATGCCGAGCGCCCTCAGGCCTTAAAAGCCTATCTTTTAAAAGCTAAGCTTTATGCTCAGGAATTAAATGATTTAGCGAAAGCAAGAGAGGTTTACTGGCAAATAATTAAGACTTACCCTAAACATCCGATGGTTAGTGAGGTGAAAGTTCAAATTGGCCTCTTGCTGATTAAGGACAAAAAAATTGAAGAAGCAAAAGCGCTTTATCAAGGGCTGCTTAAAGATTATAAAGATGACCAGCAAATTTCTGTTAAGGCCTATATGGGGTTGTCGTATTGTTATCGAGAGGAAGCCGATAGCAGTTCGGTTATTAAGATGTACGAAGAAATAAAACGCTGGTTCCCGAAAACCCGGGCCGCTTTGAGTGTGCCGTTTTTAGTCGCTCAGTATTATGAGGAACTAAAATTTTCTTCCAAAGCCGAAAGTGCCTATAGATCTGCGATTGAAGAATATTCAATAGCAATTGACGATAAAGAAGCTGATGAGGTATATCGATCGGAAGCGGCAAACTTTTTGGCAATTTGTTATATCAAGAATAAGGATATAAAAAGTGCCTTGGAAACTTTAAAAATTTTGGTTAAACGATATCCCCAGAATCCGATTTATCTTTTGGATATGGCGATGCTTTATCGCAACTTAAACGATAAAGATAGTGCTGTTAAGGTTTACGAAAAGGTGATTAAAGATTTTTCAGAAAATAAAAAGATTGTCCAAATTGCTGAAACTCAGATCAAGGTCTTGACTCAGGCTGAATCGATAAAGGAAAACTAATTAGTAATGGCGGCCAAAACTTTTAAAAAAATAGACAAAATAAAAACCGGGATAATTACCCTCTTGGTTTTGGTTTTGTTTTATCCCACTTATTACCATCTATACGGCCGGTTCACTTCGGCTGATTCTTATTATTCTCACGGGGTTCTTGTTCCTTTTATTACCCTGTTTTTAGTATGGCGCAGGAGAAAAGAAATTTTTAACAGTACTGTTAAGTCCAGCCCGATGGGATTGGTGGTTTTGATATTCGGGCTGTTACTTTATCTTGCCAGCCAGCAGTTGCAGATTAATTTCGGTTCTTATTTGTCGATTATTTTTGTAATATCCGGCCTTGTTTTGTATCTTTTGGGCGCGGAATTTTTTAGAAAGCTGCTTTTCCCGATCGGATTTCTCCTTTTTATGATGCCTTTGCCGCGAGTAATGATTATTGGGATATCTTTTAAAATGAAAATTATGGCGGCGCAGCTTTCGACTCTGGTCGTAAATCTTATGGGATTGGAAGCTGTCCGCGAAGGGTCTACGATATTTTTTGGCAATGAATCTTTAATTGTCGGTGACCCTTGCAGTGGGTTACGTTCTTTGATCTCTTTTTTCGCTTTAGGCGCTTTATTTATTCAGTTTGTTGATGCTAAATGGTTTAAGAAATTTATATTGGTTCTTTCAACTTTTCCTGTAGCTGTAATCTCTAACATGGTGCGGCTTGTCCTTCTTGTGTTAGCTACTCATGTTTATGGCCAGGAATTCGCGCTTGGTTTTTTTCATGATTTAACCGGGGTTTTAGTTTTTGTGGTAGGTTTTTTTGGGCTTTATTTTGTAAGTAAGGTGTTAGGATGCGAGTTTTAAATCGACAATATTTAACGGCGGTAGTTTTGCTTGCGGTAACCTGTTTTCTTATTTTTGGAATTCAAAACCGTAAAAGCTCAAGTTCAACCGCTAATAAGCTTGATGAAATACCATTAGAAATCGGCGAATGGAAAGGACGTGATGTTACCGTTGAACAAAGTGTTTATGATATTCTTGAAACTCATAACCTTCTTGTCCGGGAATATGAAAATTCTGCCGGCGATAAGGTCGCGATCGCTGTTGTTTATTCTGAGAATAATCGGGCGTCTATGCATCCGCCGGAAATATGCTATGTCGGCGGGGGTGTCGATTTAATAGAAAAGGGCGTTGTGGCTTTGCCGGTAAAGGCTTCAGAAGAGTTCCTCGTCAATAAACTCGTGATGAAAGATAAGCTTGGGATTATTAAGGCCTGGTATTGGTTTTCTACCAAGACAAAATTTACGCCCAGCTATTATCGTCAACAGTTAAGCATTCTCTTTAATGGGCTTATCAATAATCACTATGACGGGGCTTTAATTCGGGTTTCGATTCGGTCCCAACAGCAGGATTGGCAGTATCAGGAACAGCAGGTTAACAGCTTTATTGGCGCTATTTTACCTTCGTTAGAGAGATTTTTGCAAAAAACTTGATTATTTTCCGTCTAAATGGTATACTTTAGGACTTTGAATCAAAAGTTACCATGAAAGAACCTTCCAAAGATACTAAGTTAAAGGAGTTTTTGACTTTAAGTCTCCAAAAGTGTCTGCACTTTGTAGAGGCTCAGTCCGGGTCAATTTTTCTTGTCGATAAGAAAAAACAAGAGCTGGTTCTTGAGGTATTCCAAAATACCCGGGGCGTTGATTTGGAAGGGTTACGTCAAAAACTTGGTGAAGGCGTATCCGGTATGGTCGCGACGAATAAACAGCCGCTTTTAGTTAAAGACGCTAACACCTTTCCCAGAACATCAACTGGTACTTTCCATGATTATAAAAGTAAGTCATTTCTTTCTGTGCCGTTTGAGTATCGCGGTGATCTTCTTGGTGTTTTAAATGTTACTGATCGGACAAAAGGCGACTCTTTTAGCTCCGACGATTTAACCACGGTACTGCATGTCTGCCATTACCTGGGTATTGCGATTTATAGCCTTAAACGTTACCTTCATTCTCAACGGGCGGCCAATGAACGGTTACGTCAGGAAATAAAAGTTTTACAGAATGATCTTGCCGGTGCCCGCAAGTTTTCTTCCTTAGGTAAGATGGTTGGCGGACTAGTTCATGAGTTAAATAATCCGCTCGATGGAACTATCCGTTACATAAATTTAGCTTTAGAGTGCAGTAAAGATGACGAGGTAGTTTCTGATTATCTTTTGGAAGCTAAACAGGGCGTTACCCGAATGGCTAATTTTGTCCGGTCGCTTCTTGATTTTTCCTGGGGAATGTCTTCGACTAGCTCTTTTATTGAGGTTAATCGCACAGTCGATGAGTGTTTGTTTTCACTTGGTAATTATATCAAAGCTAATCAGGTCAAAATTAAACGAGATTTCGCGGCTTATTTACCTAAAATAGCCGATTATAGGCTTAAAGTTGTGGTGTCTAACTTGATTAAAAATGCCTGTGACGCGATGAATAAAGAAGGCGGCGTTTTGACCGTTGTTACTTCTTTAGAAAATGATTGTATTAAAATAGTCTTTTCCGATACCGGCTGCGGCATGGATTCTGATCTGCAGAAGAAGATATTTGAGCCGTTTTTTACAACTAAAAATATGGGTGAAGGTTCAGGGCTGGGGTTGGCAATATCTTATGAAGTTGTTGAGCGCTATAACGGTGATATTTCGGTCGAAAGTTCTTTAAATCGCGGTACAACTTTTACTGTTACACTGCCGATTGAACGAGAGGATGTTTATCCTCGCGAAACACTTGATAGTCGATAGTAATTCTATTAAAAAATAGGGTGTATGAATAATAAGCATATTTTGATTGCTGATGATGAGCCTTTAACCAGAAAGTCTCTTTATGAGATCTTAAAGTTTGAAGGTTATCGTGTTTCAATTGCCGCTGACGGCCAATCTGCCTGGGAGATTATTGAAAAAGATTTACCGGATATTTTGATTGCTGACCTGCAAATGCCGCGCCTTGACGGGTTAGGCCTTTTACGGAAAATAAAACAGAGTTCTTTGCCGACATCGGTCCTTTTGATTACAGCTTATGGGTCGGTAGAAACCGCGGTCGAGGCGATGAAAGAAGGCGCTTTTGATTACATAACGAAACCGATAGTAGATAACGAAATAAAAATAGTTATTAAACGTATTTTTGAACAAAAAAATCTTTTAGAAGAGAACAGTAGTTTAAAAAAACAGTTAGCTAAAACTAAACGGGCTAACTTTCATCGACTTATTGGCGAAGATGAGAAGATGCAGAGAATATATAACCTGATTGAAGTTGTCGCGCCGACTAACGCGACAGTTTTAATTCAGGGTGAAAGCGGAACCGGAAAAAGGCTTATTGCCCAGGCGATACATCAGAGCGACCCTAAGCGTAAAGACAAGCCTTTCATTGAAATAAGTTGCGGCGCGCTACCGGAAAGTCTTTTAGAAAGTGAGCTTTTTGGCCATGTTAAGGGGTCGTTTACCAGCGCGATCCGCGATCGAGAGGGCCGCTTTGAAGCGGCAGATGGCGGAACCCTTTTTCTTGATGAAATAGACGCCTTTACTCCGGCCTTACAGGTTAAACTGCTGCGGGTTTTACAGGAGGGGGAGTTCGAACGGGTGGGTGACACGAAAACCTTAACGGTAGATGTGCGGATCGTTGTGGCAACTAACCGTGACCTTAAGCAATGTATCGCTGACGGAAGTTTTCGGGAAGATTTATTTTACCGTCTTAATGTTATACCGATAAATTTGCCGCCGTTACGCCAGCGTCGAGGTGATATCGCTCTTTTAGTTAAGGATTTTTTGAGTAAATCTTCAAAAAAAATAAAAGGTAAACAAGTCAATGAGGTTTCCGGCCGGGTGTTGGAGCTTATGCTGAATTACGATTGGCCGGGAAATGTCAGGGAACTGGAAAATATCGTTGAACGGGCGGTTATTTTTTCTAAAGGTGATTGTATCGATGAAGAAAGTTTGCCTGATTTTTTTCATGAGATATCGATTCAGCCGCATACTGAAGAAAAAAACAAGAGCTTACCTCTCAAAGAAGCTTTAAAAAGTTCAGAAAAAGACATTATAGTCAGCGCTTTAAATGATTGTAAAGGTAACAGAAAAAAAGCTTCAGAAACTCTAGGCATAAATCGAACTACGCTGTATAATAAAATGAAAGAATTCGATTTATTAGATGAGTAGTCAGTTCGCGTATGTGCCTGGTTCCTTTTAGTTTCTTTTTATTCTTTTAAAATATTTAATGTAGCAAAAATGAGTCTTAGTTTTAAAGATCTCGTTGAACTAGACGAATGGAAGAATATCCAGACCCGGTTTTCACAAGTTTTACGTATCAAACTTTCAACTGTTGACCTTAAAGGAAACTTTATTGTCGGCCCTGCCAGTTTTAATCAATTTTGTGATGATATAATCCGAGAAAATCTTTCTGCCGCCCTTCAATGTGAAAACTGTGAACGGGAATTATTTTTAAATTCGGTTTCTGACTGGCGTCAGGGCTACAAGTGTGTTTTTGGATTGTATAGTTTTCTTATACCGGTTGTCGTTGAGAAGGAGCCGGTCGCTTATATTGCTGCCGGGCCGGTAATCTTGGGGAAATATAAATTAACTGATGAAATTTCGTCGGCTTTAGTTAAAGCCGGTATTTCTCTTGTTGATTTTCAAAATGCTCTTACTCAGGTGCGTACTGTTTCCTTTTCCCGAATGCAGACTATTTTAGATTTGCTTTATGATATTGGGTCCTATGTTTGCGGGCTGGGGCTTAAGACGGTTGAAGAAACAAACCTTTTTAAAAGCAGAGTGAAAGTGCTGGATCATGTCTATGATTTCTATTTAGATAAAATGTTAGAAACCCTGCTTGATGTTTCCTGCCGGGCGGTTAAGGCTGATAGAGGGTCGGTTATGCTTTTGGATGAAAAAAAAGAGGCTTTATACATAAAAAATTTTCGTGGACTGGATAAAGATATTGCCGCTAAAACCCGGGTGTTGGTAGGCCAGGGATTAGCTGGTATGGTCGCTAAAGAGGGTAAAGCCTTATCTTTGGATGATACAGTTAAAGACGCGCGGGTTCTCTCGAGAATGAAAAACCCTTCTTTAAAACAGGCTTTTTTGATACCGATAAAAATAAAAAGTAAGTTAATTGGTGTTTTAAATCTGGCTACCACAAAAATAAATGAAACAAATCAAATCCAGTCGAGCCAGGATATGGTGAATAATTTAACTGACCTTGTCGCGGTAACTTTGTCGGAGTTAAATCAAACTTTTGGTTAGTTCTTCTTTTGGTGGTAGTGATTAAGTAATCAGTACGCTTGCGTCAAACAGGTTCGCCTTACGGCTTTGTTTACCGATGATCACAAAGTCCCGCTACCGCGGGAAGCAGATGATCACTGATTATATTTTTTCTTTGGTATAAACACCTGTTTGGATCTAAAATTGGTTTTTCAGTCATTTCATTTCCTCTTGACACCGATGATCACAAAGTCCCGCTACCGCGGGAAGCAGATGATCACTGATTATACTTTTTCTTTGGTATAATCACCTGTTTGGATTTAAATTCTATCATATATCAATTTTTTAATTCTATCCTTATCAAGGCTATTTCCTATGCTTTAAAAATGGGGCGTGGTTCGTTAAAGCTCAGATAGTTACCATGAAAAATTAACTTGTAATATATGAATTTCATGGTATATTTAAGGCATGATAAAACGTAAAGAGATTACAAGAAGCATTACTCAGGCGTTGGGAAGAGGCCGGATAGTATCGTTATTAGGGCCGCGTCAGTGCGGCAAGACAACATTAGCTCGTCAATTTGCTGAGCCGGGATCGTCTTTATATTTTGACCTTGAGGATCCTGTTGATAACGCAAAAATGGGGGAACCTAAGAATGTCCTGGAGAACCTTAGAGGAACGGTTGTTATTGATGAAGTTCAAAGGCAACCGGAGTTGTTTCCTCTCTTGCGTGTTTTAGCTGATCGAGTTCCCTTGCCGGCTAAATTTCTTATTCTTGGCAGCGCGTCTCCTGGTCTGATCAAGCATGCTGGCGAGTCGTTAGCCGGAAGGGTTGAGCGGATAACAATAGGAGGGTTCTCTTTAGATGAAGTAGGAGCAAAGAACTCTAACCTCCTTTGGTTGCGAGGAGGATTGCCTCGGGCGTTTCTTGCTAAAACGGACCAGGAAAGTTTTACTTGGCTTAAGGAATATACTCAAAGTTTTGTTGAAAGAGACCTTCCGTTACACGGGGTATCATTGCCCCCAATGACATTATTAAGATTTTGGATTATGCTTGCCCATTATCATGGCCAGATTTTTAATGCCAGTGAAATTGCCCGGTCTTTAGGGATCAGTGTGATGACGGTCAAACGTTATGTAGATGTATTGACCGGCGTTTTTATGATCAGACAAGTACAGCCGTTGATTGGAAACCTTAAAAAGCGTCATGTGAAATCCCCGAAAATTTATTTTTCTGATACGGGGATTCTTCATTCCCTTTTAGGTATTCAGACGATGACGGATTTATCGGCGCATCCCAAGTACGGTGCCTCCTGGGAAGGTTTTGTTATAGGGGAGGTTCTTCGCTCAGTAAAACCGCACGGGGTTTATTTTTGGGCGACACATCAGGGCGCGGAAATCGATCTGGTGTTCAATAAAGGCGGGCGGATGTATGGCGTTGAAATCAAACGTGCCGACGCGCCGACGATGACGCCGTCAATGCGGATTGCTTTGGAGGATTTAAAGCTCCAACGTATTGCTGTCATCTATCCTGGTAAACAGCGTTATTCTATTCATAAACAAGTTGATGTTTTTCCGTTTGATGAAATTCAAAATGGGATGAAGGGGTTGTTTGGAGTGAAAGCCTGAAATTTGTTGCTTTTGAAAACCAGCTTTATTAGGTACTCGACGCGCGCGTCAAAATGGTCCGCCTTACGGCTTTGTTTACCGATGATCACAAAGTCCCGCTACCGCGGGAAGCAGATGATCACTGATTATACTTTTTCTTTGGTATAATCACCTGTTTGGATTTAAAATTGGTTTTTCAGTCATTTCATTTCCTCTTGACACAGATGATCGCAGAGTCCCGCTACCGCGGGAAGCAAGATAATCACTGATTATACTTTTTCTTTGGAATAAAAACCTGTTTGAATTTAAATACTACCAGATATCAATTTTTTAATTTTATCCCTATCAAGGCTATTTCCTAATAGTACCGTAAACCGTTTATCGGTTTCGTAGCTCGTATCTTATTGTCAAACGTTCAATAGTCTTACGTCAAACAGCTGCTTTAGAAATAAATAGAAATGAATTGAAATTCATGGAAATTGGTTGAAATTCAATTGCCTAATAATCAGCGTTACTCCTAAAGACAACATATTTCTATCAATCTCTATCAATTTCTACAAATTTCTATCTTCTCTTCCCAAAAAGGCTATTTCCTAAATAACACATATCTGTGATCATCTGCTGCCGAGCCGAAGGCTTGGCTTCTGCGATCATCTGTGAACAGCGCCGATAGGCGCGAATCTGACTTATCCTTTTTGGGATTTTCTTTGATGGCAGGGGGCAATTCTTAGTCCTTCACGGTACTTGGCTACTGTACGCCGGGCAATTTCTACTCCCTGGCGTTTTAATATTTCGGCAATATCGCTGTCTTTTAATATGTTTTTAGGATTCTCTTCGTGGATCATATCATAAATAAGCGATTTTATCTGTTCGGTTGATATTTTACCGCCTTCAGTTGTTGATAGGTGTTTAGAGAAAAAAAAGTTAAGCTTAAATGTCCCGTAAGGCGTCTGAATGTATTTATTGTTGACTACCCGGCTGACAGTCGACTCATTTCGGTTAATCAATTTTGCCATTTTTCGGTAGCTTAAAGGTTTCAGCGCGGCGATGTCACCACGGATAAAGAAATCTTTCTGAATATGAAATATGTATTTTGCCAGCTTTTTGATCGTGTCTTCTCTTTGGCTAAGGGCTTTTACTAAACTTTGAGCGGAAGTTATTTTGTCTCTAAGGTATTGTTTTATTTCTTCGGTGGTATCTTTTGCCGTTAAAAGTTTTTTGTAATGATTGTTAATCCTTAAAGGCGGAAGGCCGCGGGAGTTAATTATTATTTCCCATTTAGACTCTATTTTGTGAATCAATATGTCCGGAGCGATAGAGGCGATCCGAACCACCTGTTCTTGAGAAAAAGCCCGCCCCGGTTTCGGTTCGAGACTGGCTATTTCCTCAAGCGACTTCTGTATTTCTTCAATCGGGCGTTTCAATTTTTTAGATATATAGCTTATTCTTTTTTTTGCTACGTCGACTAAGTGATTTTTTATTATTTTTTGTGATAAGCCTGAACTATTCTTTTTTAAGTTAAGCTGAAGGAGAAGGCATTCCTTAAGGTTACGGGCGGCTATGCCTGCCGGTTCAAATGTCTGAATAAAAAAAAGAACTTTTTCTACTTCTTTAGCCGATAATTGTTTATCGATTACTCGATGCTCTTTATTTAAAAGTTGAGTTATTTCCTCTAAAGACAATTGAAGGTACCCGTTATCGTCAAGGTGTGATATCAAAAACTCAGCTATAAAAAAATCAGTTTTCTTAAGTTGAGAAAGACGTAATTGGTAGAGAAGATTGTCTTGCAGAGAAGGAGCGCTGGTTATTAAGGTTTCCTGGTAGTCTTGCTTTTTTTGTAAATCTTTTGTGTTTTGTTCCGAGTTGTAATCGTTATAATTGGCATTTGACCGGTCGTTGACTTCTAGCAGTTTTCTTATTTTTTCTTCGCTTAACGGCGGCTTGTGAGGTTTAGAGGATATGTCATAGGCCAAAACAGGGTTTTCTTCCAGTTGAGCGTTAAGAAAATCTTTAAGGTCAAGTATTGGCAGTTGAAGAACGTGGATTGATTGCTTCATTATCGGAGTTAGCGATAAACGTTGAGTAAGTTTTTGGGTTTGGCGGATTTGCATTGTTTTTGGTTTTAATTTTTTTGCCGTTATTTTAGTTTATCTAACCCAAATTTTTTGATAAGTTGAGTTTGCAAGTTTAGCGACAAAAAATAAAAAAAATTTCTTTGGCTTAATTATAACCTAATTGATAAGCTTTAACAACTGATGATTCAGGCTATTGACAAAAAAATCAATACAACCTTCTATCCGGCAGGCAGTTAAGGTTTTGGGTTTTCAGGGTATTCTTTTTTGGATAATTTTTGGTTTTTAGTTTGTTTTAGCTCTGACCTAATAGTGTTGACATATAAATTTAATGGTGGTAGAATTCCATTTACGTAACATAAACAAATCAAAAATTTAACCCGGTGAGGGTGGAGGCAAGGATGAAAAAAGAGGGGACATCCAAAACGTCTAAGGCTGTAATTGTTAAAAAAACACCTAAAAAAGCAGTTGCTAAAGCTAAGTCAAAAAAATCCGCATCAAAAGAATATAAAGAACAAAAAAAGCAAACAACTGCTGGGGTTAAAAAAACCTTGACGAAAAAATCGCCTAAACAAAAGATAACTGAATCTTCCCCTAAAAAAGATACTGCTAAAAAAGCTACTGCTAAAAAGAATTCTCCCAAAAAAACAGCGACCCAAAAGATTTTTTCTTCTAACTCGGGAACTAAAAACAAAATAAAAGATTCTTTTAAGTCAACGGCGGAAAAGATTAATAAGGCAAAGAAACTGGTTTCGGCGGCTGTTAAAAAAATGAAAATTCCGGCCAAAGCAAGCAAAGCCAAAGACTCTGTTAAAGTTAAATCGAAAAATTCCGCGCCCGGCTTATCATCTGCGGCTAAAGTTATTTCTGTTCAACAGGAAAAAGAAACTATCGAAAAATCTAAGTTTGATAATATCAAGCAGGTTGTTACAAAAATAGCTACGGTTTCTATGCCGACCTATACTTTACCGGTAAAGTACGGTGATAATCGTCTAGTGCTTCTTCCTCGTGACCCTTGGTGGGTTTATACTTACTGGGAAGTTACTGAACATCGGATTAACGAAGTTATTAGAACTATCCCGGTCTATGAAAGACGCGATCTGCGTTGGATTCTTAGGATATATGACGTTACTGCTGTTTCCAATTTTAACGGTAGTAACGCTAATTCTTATTTTGATGTTGAAGTAAATGTTGATCAAGGTACCTGGTATATCAATGTTAAACCGGAGCGAGACTGGTGTTTGGAAATCGGGCTTATAAATCCCCAGGGCAGGTTTTTCGCGGTGTTACGGTCGAATGTGATAAAGACACCAAATTTCGGAGTTTCTTCTGAAACTGACGAGGAATGGTTCCTTCCGGACGAAGATTATTTTAAAGTTTTGGGTATGAGTATCAGCGATATCGGCAAAAGCGGCAGTTCTTTACAGATGAAAGAAAAAATAGAAAAAAGGCTAAAAGAACAAATTTCGTCTCCTTTAGCTTCTTGGGGCGGGAGCGGCGCTTTTGAAGAAAAAAAGGCCGAAAAAGATAAATTTTTTCTTGAAGTCTGGACGGAAGTTATTCTTTATGGAAGAACTCATTCTGACGCGACTGTTACGGTTGAAGGTAAGAAGGTTTCGTTACGGGACGATGGTACTTTTTCTCTGCGTTATGCTCTCCCGGAAGGGGATTTTAAGTATGGTGTGGTTGCTACTTCAAGCAATAAAAAATACCGTTTAAAATCTACTCCAGCTGTCAAACGCTATACAAAAAAATAAGTTCAGGTTATTATGAGTGAAAAAGGATATTTGGCTCTTGTACTGCACGCGCATCTTCCCTTTGTGAGGCATCCTGAATACAATGATTTTTTAGAAGAACGATGGTTTTTTGAAGCGATTACTGAAACTTATGTGCCGGTATTACAGATGCTGGAAGGCTTGGTTAATGATGGCGTTGAGTTTTGTTTTACGCTTAACCTGTCGCCGTCGCTTTGCAGCATGCTTGACGATGAGTTACTGCAGAATCGGTATATCAGGTTTTTAGATTCGATGGTCGAGTTGTGTGAAAAAGAAGTAGAACGCACCCGGTTTGATCCGGCATTTAATAAAGTCGCTTTGATGTATTATCACCGGTTCAGTGTGACAAGAAATAAGTTTCTTAACGATTACGGCCGCAATCTTATTTACGCTTTTAAGAAGTTTCAGGATAAAGGGGTTTTAGAGATTATTACCTGTTCGGCCACGCATGGCTTTTTACCTTTGCTGAATATAAGCAAAGAAGCTGTTCGCGCTCAAATAAGGGTAGGAGCTAATTCCTATAGAAAATTTTTCGGTACTAACCCAAAAGGGATATGGCTTCCTGAATGCGGTTATTATGAAGGTGTCGATAAATATTTAAAAGATGAAGGTATCAAATACTTTCTTTTAGAAAACCATGGTGTTCTTTTTGCCAGGCCCCGGCCAAAGTTTGGGGTTTATTCCGGCTACTATACAAAAAATCAGGTCGCGGTATTCGGCCGGGATCATGAAACATCTAAAAGTGTATGGTCTTCGGTTGAAGGTTATCCCGGTGACTACAATTATCGTGAGTATTATCGGGATGTCGGGTTTGATTTAGATTACGATTATATAAAGCCTTATATATCACCTTGCGGAACAAGAATATTTACCGGTATTAAGTATTACAAAATAACCGGAACAACTAAAAATAAACAGGCTTATGATCCTCAAGTGGCAAGCGAAAAGGCCGCTGATCATGCCGGGAATTTCATGTTTAACCGCGAAAAACAGGTTGAACATTTACAGCCTATTTTAGGCCGTAAACCGATATTGCTGGCGCCTTATGATGCTGAGTTGTTCGGCCATTGGTGGTTTGAAGGTGTCCAATGGCTTAACTTTTTAATTCGTAAAATTGCTTATGATCAAAATACGCTGAAACTAACAACTCCTTTTCGCTACCTTAAAAAGTACCCTAAAAATCAGGTCATTAACCCTTCTCCTTCTAGCTGGGGATATAAGGGCTACTACGAAGTGTGGCTTAATGGGTCTAATGATTGGATTTACCCGCATCTTCATCGAGCTCAGGAAAAGATGGTAGAATCGACCAAACGTTATTCTTCTTCTGGAGGGATCAAAGAGAGGATACTCAATCAGATGGCCAGAGAGCTTCTCCTTGCTCAATCCAGCGATTGGCCGTTTATCATGAAAACCGGAACGTTTGTTGAGTATGCCAGTAAACGGGTAGTTACTCATTTGGAAAGGTTTTATCTGTTGGAAAGTTATCTGGATAAGGATTTTGTCAATATTGAAGTGGTTGAAGATATTGAGATGAAAGATAACTGTTTTCCAGAAGTAACCTGCTCGGCATATCAATCGTAATTTAAAAAAAATAAGCAAAATGTTGAAGCTTTTGTTTGTTACAGAAGTGGTGTAGTTATGAATAAACAACAAACTAATGTTATTTTTTTATGGCATATGCACCAGCCGTACTACAAACATCCCGAAAAAAAACATTACATCCTGCCATGGGTCAGACTGCATGCCGTTAAAGATTATTACGGTATGGCCAGGGTCATTGATAAGTTTAACAAAACAAAAGTTGCTGTAAATTTCAGCGGTTGTTTGTTGGAGCAGATAATTGATTATGCCGTTAATGACCCTAAAGATTTGTATGTTTCTCTAACCTTAAAAAATCCCCGATATCTGAATAAAGAAGAGAAAGATTTTATTGTTGAGCGTTTTTTTTCTGTCACTTTTGACAGGTATATCAAAATAAATAAAAGATATTTGCAGTTGTATAACAAAAAATCGTCGGGCAGTAAAAAGTTCACTATCTCTGATATTTCGGATTTACAGGCTTTGTTTAACTTGGCCTGGTTTCATCCCTATAGTTTTAGCGAAGATAAAAGACTTGCCGAATTACGAGTTAAGGAAAAAGGTTATACTGAAGCTGATAAAAAGTATATCATTGATAAACAGAAGCGGATAATCGCTGAAATTATACCGCTTTATAAAAAGTTAGTAAAAGCTAAAAAAATTGAGCTGACGGTATCTCCTTATCATCATCCGATATTGCCGTTGGTCTATGATACGGATATTGTTCGCGATTTTCCTTATATGAAAGGGCCGCGCGGCCGCTTTAACGCTGTTAGTGATTGTCATTGGCACTTGCGTGAGTCGAAAAATATTTTTAAAGAGACTTTTGGCAGTTTACCGATAGGTAGTTGGCCTTCGGAGGGCTCTTTAAGTGAGTCGGTGGTTTCACTTTATGAAGCCGAAGGGTTTAAATGGACCGCGACCGATGAGGCCGTGCTTTTTAAAAGTTTAATGAGTGATTATGTTACTTATGAAATGATTTCTAATCAGCGTCATTTGATTTATCGTCCCTATAAGTTTAAGGGGCTTGATATTTTTTTTCGCGACAGGGTATTGTCTGATAGAATAGGCTTTATTTATCAAGGTTGGGATGACGCTGTTTTTGCCGCTAATGATTTAATTGATAACCTTAATAAGACACATTTTGCGATAAAAGGGCTAATGAAGCAAAGAGTGATATCAATAATTATGGACGGCGAAAATGCCTGGGAGTATTACTTTAATAACGGTGTTGATTTTCTTGAGTCTCTTTATTCCGGCATTGAGAAGAGTGATAATCTTGAAACTATTACTCCTAAGGATTTTTTAAAAACTCATGTCAGCCGGCCGTTAGAAAGATTAGCCAGTGGCTCATGGATTAACGGAGATTTTGGTGTTTGGGTGGGAAGTAAGAAGAACAATGAGTACTGGCAGCTGCTTAAGAAAATCAAGTCGGCGATAGATTTGAGCGCCGGTATTGACAGTAAAAAGATAAAAGAGGCCAAAAAATATTTAAGGCTTATTGAAGGCAGTGATTGGTTTTGGTGGAATACTTTTGAAGATTCGAGCGGAGAATTTAACCGGATTTTTTATCTTTATATATCAAAAATTTATCGGCTGTTGGGCAAGAAAAATCCGACGCATATCAGATAGTTATTAAGAGATTGAGTAATTAAGTTATTTAGTTTCAGGTTTAGGCTTGTACTTATTCTTGTTTTTGTTTTAATTGTGACAATTAACTGCTTATAAAAAGGTAAGGTTAAGACATGGGAAAAGTTTACTTTATTTTTGGCCTTCATAATCATCAGCCGGTAGGCAATTTCGATCATGTTTTTGAAGAAGCTTATAGTAAAAGCTACTTTCCTTTCTTAGCTTTATTGGATAAGTTTCCGTCAATTAAATTCAGTCTTCACAACTCGGGTTGTCTTTATGACTGGATTTTGGAAAATAAACCGGAATATATCGATATTTTAAAAAAGATGGTTAATCGGGGCCAGGTTGAAGCGGTAAGCGGCGGGTATTACGAACCGATATTACCGCTAATATCTGACGCTGATAAAATCGGTCAGATTGAGCAGATGAATTCTTTTTTGAAAAAAGAATTTTCAGCGTCGCCAACTGGGATCTGGATCGCTGAGCGGGTATGGGAACAATATTTGGCTCGAGTCATTAATAGCTGTGACCTTAAGTATACCTTTCTTGATGACACCCATTTTAGGTCTGCCGGCTACAATGAAGATGAATTTTTTAATTATTATGTTACCGAAGATAGCGGAAAGGAAATCTCCATATTCCCAATAAGTAAAATCCTTAGATATAAGATTCCGTTTTCCCAGCCTTATGAGGCTGTTGAAGTTTTGTCATCTTTTGCCAGGGATCGTAACGTTTTGGTTACTCTTTTTGATGATGGCGAAAAATTCGGCCTTTGGCCGGAAACCTATCAATGGGTTTATGAAAAAAAATGGCTTGAGCAATTTTTAGATCTGCTTAAGGATTCCAAACTGATTGAAACTGTTCACCCTAAGGATGCTTTGAACCTGGTTCCTTCCGGCGGGTTAATATATTTTCCTTCGGCATCTTATGAGGAGATGGGTGAGTGGGTTCTTGAGCCGCAAGCTTTCAGGGAGTACGAAAGAGTTAAGAATTCTTTGAAAAATAATAATCAGCAGCAAGACCTTAATTTTTTGACCGGCGGAATTTTTAGAAATTTTTACCGTAAATATGCCCGGCTTAACTATATGCATAAACGAATGCTTTTTACCAGTGAAGCGATACATAAAACAGCCGACAGTAAAAAAGATAAAAAGATCTTCTCGTCTCTCTGGAAATCTCAAACCAACTGCGGATATTGGCATGGTGTTTTTGGCGGCTTTTATTTAGGGCATATTCGCGGCGCGGTGTTTGAGAATTTAATTGAGGCCGAAACTCTTTGCGACAAAAAATATAGCACCGAAGATTTAGTAATTAAAGAAAGCGACTTTACCTTTGACGGGTGTTCGAAAATTATGGTTAAGACGCCGGATATAATAAGTTGTTTTTCCGCCCGGGGGGGGACTATTCAGGAATTGAGCCTGCGTTCTGAAAAAACTAATTTAGTCAATACCATAACCCGCCAGGAAGAGTCTTACCATAAAAAGATAAAGGAAAACGTCGCCTCCGGGGAAGGCCTTAGCTCTATTCACGATCGAGTGGTGCAAAAAGAATCGGGGTTGGATAAACTTTTGATATATGACCAATATCAGCGGGTCGCCTTAGCCGATCATCTTTTAGATAAAGATATTGATATTGATAAATTCAATAATCAATCGGGGGTTAAAACTTTAAGCAATGATATTTATTCAGTTTCGATAAAAAAACAAAAAGGCGGTTCTTTTGTCCAGTATCAGTATCAAAAATCCGATTTAGCTTTTAGTAAAAAAATAACTTTTCCCAAGATTTGTTCTTTGGAAATTTTGTATTCTTTCAGCAAGTCTGATTGTTTTAAGTATTCGGATTTTGGCATAGAGTTTAATTTGTCGCTGCCGTCTATAAATCATATCTTTCGAAAGGATAAGACGGCAATGAGCCCGTTGTCAGTTGCTGGATTTTTCAAAGAGGAAAAAAGTTTTGTAGTTAGAGATGAACATAAAAAAATAGATATTCAATTTGATTTTGATAACGCTGACGTTTTAACTCAGCCGATCTATTCTGTTTCGTCTTCGGAATCCGGGTTTGAAAAATCATATCAGCAAATCGCCCTTTTGTTTATTAAGCGGAATGATAAAAATGAGTTTAATTTGAGTTTAAGGATTGAAAAATTAAAATAAAATTTTAAAAGAGGGGGGTACGATTATGTCGGACAAAATGAAAGGGAAAAAAGAGCCGGTAAAAGTAAAAAAGACACAAACAAAAAAGGCAAGTTCTCCTAAATCTAAAGCGAAATCTGAGCAAAAGAAACCGGTGAGTAAGGGGTCGCAATATGAAAAAAAGAATGTTTTTAGTATGCTGAAAAACAAGATGAATCCCGCTGACTCTAAAACTGATGCCAGAACGAATAATCAGATCGAACTTTCCGAAGAGGGCCTTCGTTCCTGGTTATGCGACCGGGCTTATTATATTTGGCAAGAACGGGGCTGCCCTACCGGTTGTGATCTTGAGATATGGCATCAAGCCGAAGCTGAAATGCTGGCTTCCAAAATCTTAAAAAGAAAGTAAGATGAATGCTGTTAAAGCTGATGAACTAACCTTTGTTTTGGACGATTGTCCCGGTAAACTAAGGGATGTTACAGCTTTGATCAAAGAGCTGGATGTTTTTATCCGCGCGATAAATGCTGTTTCGGAAAATGGAAAAAGCCGGTTACGGATAATTAGTTCTGATAACTCTAAATTGAAAGAACGATTTCAGGGAGATTTCGAGGTTGAAAGTAAGCCGGTAATAATCGTTCAGCTGGCGGATAAAGTAGGAACGATTTTTTCTATAGCTGGCGCTTTAGCCGAACAGGGGATTAACATTAATTATATCTATAGTACTACGGTCAATCCAAACGAAACAGCTATTGTCGTTTTTAGCTCAAGTGATAATGACCAGGCATTAGAAATTCTTACTTCTCTTTAATATATTTAATGGCTAAAAAATTTCCTTCTTCTTTCTTATGGGGGGCGGCGATATCATCTTATCAAACCGAAGGCGGTAACAGTAACTCTGACTGGGCTGTTTTTGAAGCTGATCGCGGCTTAGAAACAGCCAATCGGGCTTGTGACCATTACTTTAGGTTTGAAAAAGATTTTCTTTTAGCTAAAAAGCTTGATCTTAATTCATTAAGGATTTCAATTGAGTGGGCAAGAGTTTTTCCTTCCTTCAATAAAGTTGATGAGCGGGAAATAGCCCATTATCTTAAAGTTGTTGATAGTTTATCTGAGCTTGGCCTTGAGCCTTTCATAACTCTGCATCATTTTACTAATCCAATATGGTTTTCTCAAAACGGTGGTTGGCTAAAATCAAAGAATATTGATTGTTTTCTTAAATTTGTCAGCCGGATGGCTAGTGATCTTAAGTCTAAGGTTCGCTATTGGATGATTTTTAATGAACCGATGGTTTATCTTTTCAAAGGGTATCTTGAGGGCGCTTGGCCGCCGGGAGAGAAGTCTTTGACTAAATCTTTAAGAGTGGTTAAAAATATGCTGTCGGCTTATAAAACGGCGTATCAGGAAATAAAAAATGTTTATGATCAACAGCAGTCATATGTATCGATTACAAAGCATATGCTCTATTTCCAAGGGTGCGAGCGAGGTCATTTATGGCTAAACCGATTTTCAGCTTTTCTAAGGGGCAAGCTTTTTAATGATTCAATTCTTG
Source organism: Candidatus Omnitrophota bacterium (assembly GCA_028711575.1). Lineage (GTDB taxonomy): Bacteria > Omnitrophota > Gorgyraeia > Duberdicusellales > 4484-171 > JAQTSA01. Next base: position 19,761 of record JAQTSA010000018.1, read on the forward strand.
ATTATCTGGCATCGAAAAAGATTATCGATTTTATAGGTTTGAATTACTATCGTAAAGAGTATAGTGAGTTTGTTCCTTTGTTAGGCCGTGAGTGCGGCCATCAAAATCATTGCCAGCGCCGCAATTCTTTGAACTGGTACGTTTATCCTGAAGGACTGGGTTTTTTTCTCGATCGATTAAAGAAATACGGATTGCCGATTTTTATAACTGAAAATGGTACGGCCGAAAATGAAGAAGAGTATTATCAGCCGTTTTTAATGGATCATCTTAAAGAAGTAAAAAACGCGATTGACCGCGGTGTTGACGTTCGGGGTTATTTTTATTGGTCGCTTCTTGACAACTTTGAATGGGATAAAGGGTTTAACCAGCGGTTTGGCCTTTATTCGGTAAATTACGATACTTTAGAAAGAAACCCCCGTCAGTTCTCGTCGGTTTATGGTAAAATAGCTAAGGATAATATGTTGCCGGATGGAGATTGCTAAATCAATCTCGGGTATAGGGTTTCGGGTTCAGGGTGTAGGGTAATAGAAAGTGATTGAGTAATTAAGTGATTGGGCGATTAAGTGAAAGAGTCAAACGATGGTCAAACATTGTGGGAGAAAGATTCAGGATGCGAATTCTTGAGCTTTATTCCTAAAGCAATTGTTTGACGGCACGTTAGTGCCAGTTTGACGGTCTCGCCGTAAGGCGGACCAGTTTGACACGCGTACTCCGCGTGTTTGACGCGAGCGTAGCGAGCCTTTCTTGTCAGCGTTCAGGGTGTAGGGTTAATTCGCGCCTTTCGGCGCTGTTCGCAGATGATCACAGAGTCCCGCTACCGCGGGAAGCAAGATGATCGCAGATATATGGTATTTAGGAAATAGCCTTTTTGGGAAGAGAAGAGTCAAACGATAGTCAAACCGCTTGTTCTTCGAACATCGCTGTCAAACGATGGTCAAACGTTGCCAGAGGAAGGGCTGAATATCTTAAAACAATTGTTTGACGCGCGCGCAGCGAGCAGTTTGACGGTCTCGCCGTAAGGCGGACCAGTTTGACACGCGTACTCCGCGTGTTTGACGTGAGCGTAGCGAGCCTTTCTTGTCAGGGTGAAGGGTTAATAGAGGGTAGGGACAGGTCGCGACCTGTCCGTTATCTATAGCCATGTAAATAACATAAATAAAATCTCGTATTGGTTTACAGTTTTTAATAGTATGGATAAAAAAGAATTAAAATTTTTCTTGAGTACAATATATCCTTTTAATGAGTTTAAAAGGCGTCAGGTAGTTCGGTTTTTGCAGATTTGTGAAATCAAGGAGTATTTAAACGGCGAGACTGTTTATCAGGAAAAATCTTCGCCGGACTATCTTTATATTCTTATTACCGGACGCGTTCTTGTCTTAACTGAGGAAGGCGGCAATCCAGTTAAAATAGAGCTTCTTAAACGAGGTACCTGTTTTGGTATTATATCTTTGTTAACTGATGAGCCCCATTCCGTTACTACTGTAACCATTGAAGATTCATGTGTGGTTCGAGTGCCCAAAGAAGCTTTTCGATTGTTTCTTGATAAGTCGCCTTCGGTTTCCTTAGCTTTTTCCCGCCTTTTGTCTCAACGGGTTAAACGCCGGGTTTCTCGAAAAAAAGTTTTTCAGTCCCAACGGGTAGCTGTTTGCGGCCCGAAATCTGTCGGTAAAACCCTCTATATGCATAGCTTGGCTGTCGCTCTTAGAGCCGAAACAAAAAAGGAAATTATATCGGTTGAGTTTTCGTTCGAAGAGAATTTCCAGTTAGCCTTAATCATAAACCGAAACAATAATTCTTTGCTGCTTTCGGAATTTAGAGAAGAAACCATTGACCAGTTTATTCAGGATGATGGTGTCGATACTCTTTTAGTTAAAGTTGATCAGGGGTATCAGTTTGTCAGTCTTCTTAATTGCCTTTCAGAAAAGTATCATTATATTATTTATGAGTTTCCGCTTCTTGATTGGGAGCGGCGGTTTGAAGTTGGAGTTTCTTCAGCCCATTACATATATTTTCTTACTGATAAAAGAAAGGATTCGATTGAAAATTCTCAAAATTTCATAGAATCTTTGAAAAAACGAAATTTTTTTACTAATGATAAAGTTAAAATTATAGCTACAGTTGAAGATGGTGATCGCGAATTTTCCGGTCTTCTTTCCGGAGCCTTAAATCAGCCGGTGTACGCTACTTTAGGTTCAAAAGAGAATCAGGATTATCAAAAGTGTGTGCGCCGAATTGCCCGTCAACTTGGCGGGGTTGTCTGTGGATTAGCCTTAGGCAGCGGCGGTGCTTACGGTTATGCCCATATCGGGGTTTTAGAAGCTTTAGAAGACAATTCTATTACCGTTGATGTTATTGCCGGTTCAAGTATTGGGGCTTTTATCGGCGCGTTGTGGTGCCTGGGGCTTAATCGTCAAGATATCTTTGAAAAAGCCCGGGAGTTTGGCCAAAAAATAAGTAAGTTCTCATTGCTTGGCGCCTTTATACCGGTTAGAGGTTTTTTAAGAGCTAAAAGACTTGAGAAAATATTGCATGATATTTTCAAAGATGCTACTTTTTATGATTTGAAACGAAATTTTAAGCTTGTTGTTTTTGATTTTTTGCGCCGGGAAATAAAAATAATAGATAAGGGATTTCTTTATAAAGCGGTCGCCGCCAGTTGCGCTATGCCGGGAATATTTGAACCGATAACGGTTGAAGGAGAAGTCCTGATGGACGGAGGAATCCTTAATCCGCTGCCGGCAAAGACCTTGATTAAGTTTGGGGTAGATAAAATCATCTCGGTGAATATTACTCCAACTAAAGAAGAAATGTTTAAAGTTTACCAAAGAAAGGCCAAACTTCATATATTTGATTTTATATTCGGAAGCATTGAGACTATGCAGCAAGAGTTTATATATCAAGCGGTAAAAGCTTCTGATGTTGTTATTCATCCCGCGATGGAAGGATTAAATTGGACTGAGTTTTCAAGGATTCAAGAGTTTATTGAGCGGGGACGTTCTGCGGCTTGCGATAAAATGGGCCAAATTAAAGCTTTGGTTGAGGTGTAAATGGGTAAAAAGAGGATTATTATTTTTTTTAGCGGGTTTTTGCTTTTGCAAGCTTTCTCTTTTTCGCAAGGTATCAAAGAG